>NZ_JBITER010000010.1:0-132484 GCF_044455345.1 Streptomyces sp. NPDC051286
CACACCACGTGATCATTCCGGGGCCTTCGCCATGCCCGGCACCCACAGGCACCAATCACGCACCGCTTACGATCAGCCACCCGACAGGCTCTCAGACGCGTGCAGTCGATGCGCGCAAAAACCGGCCCGGTGACGTACTGAACGACACGGCCGCCGCCACCCGCGCCAAGACCTTCCTCGGCTGACCCCGGGGAGTCGACGATGTGATCATTCGGTGAGCATGGGCGCGTTTGCCCTGATCCTTGTTGACAGTCCGTCACATGAAGTCGAACAATGTTCAGGCGGAAATGGACCGTGCCATGTCGTGCCGTTCCAGTTGTTCGCACCGTTCGTGCCGTACGTGCCGCGACGAGCCGATCGGGGGACGGCTCGCCCGGCCGACGGCGCGGGCGGATCCGGCGAAGGCCCGCCCGCTCAGGCCGTGATGTCCTTCGCCGTGAAGCGCGCCCAGGCCGCCGAGCCGAACACCGCCGCGTACAGCCCCTGCAGCTCCAGGTTCTTGACGATCTCGTCCCAGTAGACGGGGTCGCGCAGCAGGTCCGCGAAGGACATCCAGTAGTGGGGGAAGAGATACGGATGGATGCCGCTCAACTGCGGGACCGTGTCCAGGATCTGTACGGTGATCAGCACCCCGACCGTCGCGGCCATCGCCGCGATCCCGCTGCCGGCGAGCGTCGAGACGAACAGCCCGAGCGCCGCGAACCCGATGAGTGACGCCGCCACCGTCACCGCGATCAGGCCGGCCCGCAGCAGCCCCGCGCCGACGCCGATCCGGGTCCCGGAGATCGTCGTGACCTCCCCGACCGGGAAGAGCAGCGCCCCGACGGCGAGCGCCGACACCGCCACGACAAGGGTCGCGATCAGGCAGAACGCGAGGGTGGCGGTGTACTTGGTGAGCAGCAGCCGGGTCCGGCCCGCGGGTGCGACCAGCAGATAGCGCAGGGTGCCCGCACCGGCCTCGCCCGCGATCGCGTCGCCCGCGACGACGCCGACGGTCAGCGGCAGGAAGACCGGAAGCGTCACCGCGAGCGCGGCGAACACCAGGAACAGGCCGTTGTTGGTCACCTGGGAGAGGAACGCCGGTCCCCCGCCGTCGCGCGGCCCGGCGGGCGAGCCGTCGCTCGTCTGGATCCTCACCGCGATCCCGATCAGTACGGGGACGGCGGCGAGCACCCCGAGCAGCGCCAGCGTGCGCCCGCGGCGCAGGGTCGTGGCCAGTTCGGAGCGGAGGATCCCGAACGTCCACAGGGGGTTGCGGGAGCGGCCCGCCCGTACGGGTGCGACTTCAGCCTGCGACATCGAAACTCTCTCCGGTGAGTGCGACGAAGGCGTCCTCCAGCGAGGCCCGCTCGACGCCGAAGGACCGTACGCGTACACCGCCGTGGACCAGTGCCCCGCTCAGGTCGGCGAGCTCGACCTCGCGCGGCGGGGGTTCGGCGGTGACCCGGTCGCCCTCGACGGTGACGCCGGTGACGCCGTGTTCCTTGAGGATGCGGGCGGCGTCGGCGGGGTCGGGGGTGGTGACGGCGAGCCGGCCTCGGGCGCCGGCCGCGAGGTCGGCGACCGGCCCCTGGGTGATCAGCCGCCCCCGGGCCATGACCGCGGCGTGCGTGCAGACCTGTTCGATCTCGTCGAGGAGGTGGGAGGAGAGGAAGACGGTGGTGCCGTCGGCCGCCAGTTCCCGGACCAGGGTGCGGATCTCGCGCATGCCCTGCGGGTCGAGTCCGTTGGTCGGCTCGTCCAGGACGAGGAGGCGGCGCGGCTGCAGCAGGGCGGCGGCGAGCCCGAGGCGCTGCTTCATGCCCAGCGAGTACGCCTTCGCCTTCTTGCCCGCGGCGGCGGCGAGCCCCACCCGGTCCAGGGCGGCGGCGACCCGGGCGCGACGGGTGCGCGGATCAGCGGCCGGGTCGGCGGAGTCGTACCGTACGAGGTTGTCCCGGCCGGTCAGGAACGCGTACAGCGCGGGCCCTTCGATCAGCGTGCCGACCTGCGGGAGTACGGTGCGGGCGGCGCCCGGCATGGGGTCGCCGAGGACCCGGGCGCTGCCGGACGTCGGGGCGATCAGCCCCATCAGTATCCGGATCGTGGTGGTCTTCCCGGAACCGTTGGGCCCGAGGAAACCGAAGACGCTGCCTTCGGGGACGCTGAGGTCGAGTCCGTCGACGGCGAGTTGGCCGCCGCGATACCGCTTGGTGAGACCCCGGGTCTCGATCACGGCCGTTCCGGTCCAGGGCATCACCGACGAATCGGTCACGGCACCGGGCTCTGTCATGCGCAACTCTCCCCCATGGTCCGGGTAACGGAACGCCCCGCCGTACGGAGGATACGGCGGGGCGGTGGTGCGATGCGGGAAGGACGGGAACGTCAGTGGGCGGCGCTGTCAGCTGCCTTGACGAGCGCGTCCTTGGTGACCGCACCGACGTAGACCTTGCCGTCGTCCGTCATCAGGGCGTTGACCAAGCGGGTCTTGAAGACCGTGCCGGAGCCGAACTTTCCGGTGACCTTGTCGCCGAACGAGTCCAGGAACTGCTGGGCCGCGGGCGGAACATCCGCGTTCTTCTCCGCAGCGGGGAGTCCCTTGGCGCCGGGTGACTCGATCACGTGGATCGTGCCCCAGCCCTCGCCGATGACCTTCGCGCCTCCGCCGCCGGCGAACCCGTCCAGACCGGTCAGGCCCTCCGGCCCCTGCCCGACGTTCTTCTCCGCCTGCTTCCCCGCCTTCGCCTCGTCCGCCTCGGTCACCTTGGTGCCCTTGGGCGGGGTGAACGTGAACGAGGACGCCGCGGGCCTCGCGAAGTCGACGCTGGTGAACCCGGCGTCGATCACCGCCTTGCCGCCGCCGCTCGGGGAGAGGGTGAACTTCAGCGGCACGCCGTTCTTCGCATCGACCGCGACGGTGATCGCGCCGATCGTCGAGCCACCCTGCTTGGGCTTGATGACCAGCTTGTACGCATCACGCCCGGCGACCTGCGCCGTGCCGTCGACGGTGACGGAGGTGGTGGAATCCGCCGCCTTCAGCGCCTGCTCGGCCAGTGCCTTCGGTGTGGTCGGCACGCCCTCCGGGGTGGTGCGCCCCTCGTGCTTCTCGGCGTCCGGGGCCTTGTCGGTGGTCGCGTGGTACGCCTCGTCGGAGCTGCTGTCGTACGCCCAGAGCTGGTCCCCGTTGCGGATCACGCTGTACTCGGCGGCGCTGTCCAGAATGGAGATGCGCTGCTTGTCGGGGCCGTCGGCGGCCACCCGCAGCGTGTGCGTGCCGGAGGCGAGTTCCGTCAGCCTGTCCTTCGGAGCGGCGCTCGAACCGCCCTGCTCGCCGCCGTCGCTCCGGGCGAACGACTCGGCCAGGCCGCCCAGCGACGGGATGCCGAGGTCAGTGCTGACCCGCACCGTGCCGGAGAGCTGCTGGGTGTCCGAGGCCGCGATCTTCTCGATGAGCTGCTGTGCGCTGATCTTCGGCAGTTGCGGGTCACCGGAGTCCGCGAGCGCCGGGACCAGACCGATCGTCGCGGCCGCCACCCCCGCCACCGCGACCGGGACAATGTAGCGGGCCGCCTTTCTGCGGGCGGCCGTGGTGCTCGTGGCGCTGCCGGTGGTCTCTGCGCTGTCGTTCGGTGCCATGTGTGCCCTACCTCCGTGGTCGGCGGCTTCCGTCCGGATGCACTCGTCCACTCCGTGCCGCCGTTCTCACTCGATGTGGTCAGGAGTGGTTGTTCTCCATCTGACCAAATTCACCGGGCGGAATCATCAACCCGCGGACGCAACCGCGCATACCTCTTCGGTATGACACGACACGGTCGCCCCTCCCCCGACCCGTAGGGGTAGGGCCGGCGAACGACGGGGCAGTGCTTGCCGGGAGGGGCACCGGGGCGTATTCCGGAAGGAGCCTCCTCCGCCCGTAGGGCGGGCCAGGCGGGATTTCGAACGCCCTAGGGCCTGTTCTGAGTTCCCCGCCTGCGCCCCGACGCCCGGCACGCACGCTCGCCGCACCGCGCCGCAGGACAGGTGGCTCCGCCACATGACCTGCGACACCGCACGCCGATCGCACGCACCGACCACCGCTGCGCCCGCGCTTCGCGCGGACGACGGGGAACTCAGAACAGGCCTTAGCCGGCGCGGTGCACCACGGCGTCGCACAGCTCTTCCAGTGCGGCCTTCGCGTAGCACTCGGGAAGCGGCTTCAGGGCCGCCCGCGCCTCCTCCGCGTACCGGACCGTGTCGTGCCGGGCCTGCTCCAGCGCCGGGTGCGCCCGCAGCCGGCAGAGCGCCTCGGCCAGCCGGTCGTCGTCGCTCAGGTCGCCGTCCAGCAGCTCAAGGATCTCCAGGTCGTCCGGCTTGCCGCCGGCCGCCGCCTGCGCCCGCAGGTGCAGGACGGGAAGCGTCGGGATTCCTTCCCGCAGATCGGTGCCGGGGGTCTTGCCGGACTCGTGGCTGTCGGAGGCGATGTCGAGCAGGTCGTCGGCGAGTTGGAACGCGACGCCGAGCCGTTCCCCGTACTGGGTGAGGATGTCCACGGCGGACTCGTCGGCGCCGGCCATCATCGCGCCGAACCGGCAGGCCACGGCGATCAGCGAGCCGGTCTTGCCGCGCATCACGTCGAGGTAGTGCTCGACCGGGTCGCGGCCGTCGCGCGGGCCCGCGGTCTCCAGGATCTGTCCGGTGACCAGGCGTTCGAACGCCTCGGCCTGGACACGTACGGCCTCCGGGCCGAGGTCGGCCAGGATGTGCGAGGCGCGCGCGAAGAGGAAGTCGCCGGTCAGCACGGCCACCGAGTTGCCCCAGCGGGTGTTGGCGCTGTCGACGCCGCGGCGTACCTCCGCCTCGTCCATCACGTCGTCGTGGTAGAGCGTCGCGAGATGCGTCAGCTCGACGACCACGGCGGACGGCACGACACCCGGCGCGTCCGCGTCACCGAACTGGGACGCCAGCATCGTCAGCAGCGGCCGGAAACGCTTGCCCCCGGCCCGTACGAGATGCTGCGCGGCCTCTGTGATGAACGGGACTTCGCTCTTGGTGGCATCCAGCAGCCCCGCCTCGACAGCGGCCAAACCGGTCTGGACATCGGCCTCAAGAGCCTGGTCCCGCACGCTCAGTCCGAACGGCCCGACGACGGTCACGAGGGGATCTCCTGTCTGCTGACGATCACACGGAATGTCGATGTGTCGCTGTCATCACTCAAGTCAGCGTATCCGGTCCCGTTTGGATCACCGTGGGCGCCTTCCCGCCACCGCCGGTATGTTCGTGATCAGCTCATACGATCAGGAGTAGCCCCTTTGTCCCACAGCACTGCCGCCCGCGACCTGACAGAGCCGCCATCCGCCGATGACCACGCCTTTTCCGGCCGGCCACGGGGCTGACCCCCCTGTCCGGCCCGGAGGTCCGGAGCGGTTCTCGTTCCTCGGCACACAGACCGTCCCGGTCCTCCATTTCGCCGAAACGGCGGCGAACCGACACCGTGGCGAACGGCGCCGCGACGCCGGCCGGTGCGGCCGGTATCGCGGCCGGCCCCTGGCCGAGGCGTACCACGCACCCCTCCCACCGAGGTACCGCCATGCACATCCGGACCAGGTTCCCGTACGACACCACCCATGAGGACGTCCGCATCCCGCTGCCGGACGGCACACGGCTGTACGCGCGGATCTGGAGGCCGGTCACCGACGACCCCGTGCCGGCGCTCCTGGAGTACCTGCCGTACCGGCTGAGCGACTGGACGGCGCCGCGCGACTGGCAGCGCCACCCCTGGTATGCGGGCCACGGCTACGCCTCCGTACGCGTGGACGTCCGCGGGCACGGCAACAGCGAGGGGATGCCGGGCGACGCGTACGACGCGACCGAGCTCGCCGACGGGGTCGCCGTCATCCACTGGCTGGCCGAGCAGGAGTGGTGCTCCGGCCGGGTCGGCATGTTCGGCATCTCCTGGGGCGGCTTCAACTCCCTCCAGATCGCCGCGCTCGCCCCGGAGCCGCTGAAGGCGATCGTCACCGTCTGCTCGACCGACGACCGCTACGACAACGACGTGCACTACATGGGCGGCTCGGTCCTCGCCGTCGACATGCACGCCTGGGCGGCCACCATGCTCGCCTTCGTCTGCCGCCCGCCGGACCCGGCGCAGGTCGGCGAGGAGTGGAAGGACATGTGGCGCAACCGGCTCGAAGCGGTCGAGCCGTTCATCCACACCTGGCTGACGCACCAGACCCGCGACGACTACTGGAAGCACGGCAGCGTCCGCGAGAACTACTCCGCCATCCGGGCGAACGTGCTCGCGGTCGGCGGCTGGCACGACCCGTACCGCGACACCGTGCTGCGGCTCGTCGAGCACCTCGACCCGGCGAAGGTGCGCGGGCTGATCGGCCCGTGGTCGCACCAGTACCCGGACCGCGGCCTGCCGCCCGGCCCTTCGATCGGCTTCCTCCAGGAGACGCTGCGCTGGTGGGACCAGCACCTGAAGGACCGGGACACCGGCGTCATGTCCGAGCCGCTGCTGCGGTCCTGGATCAGCGAGTCGCACCGGCCCGCGACGGTGTACGAGACGCTGCCCGGACGGTGGGTCGGTGACACCGGCTGGCCTTCGGAGAACGTCGCGCCGCTCACCTACGCCCTCCAGGGCGGGCCGCAGACCGTCGATTCGCCGCAGTACACCGGGCTGGACGCCGGACGGTTCCTCCCGTTCGGCAACGACGCCGATCTGCCGCCCGACCAGCGCGACGAGGACGCCAAGTCCGTCTCCTTCGAATTCCCGGTCGAGGACTCCCCCGTCGAGATCCTGGGCCACCCCAGGGTGAAGCTCCGGATCCGGATGGACGTGCCGCGCGGCCAGGCGATCGCCCGGCTCTGCGACGTCGCCCCGGACGGCTCGTCCACGCTCGTCACCCGCGGCGTCCTCAACCTGTCGGCCCGGCACGGTCGCGACCGGTCCGACGACTGGCCGGCCGGTGCGACCGAGGACGTCGCCTTCGAGCTGAACGGCATCGGGCACATCTTCCCGCCCGGCCACCGGATCAGGCTCGCCGTCTCCTCCTCCTACTGGCCGTGGATCTGGCCGCAGGCCGGTTCGGCGGGCTTCACGCTGGACGCGGACGGCAGCTTCGTCGAACTGCCGGTGCGCCGCCACACCGAGGATCCCTCGATCAGGTTCGAGCAGGCGGAGCAGTCGGAGCCGCTCGGCGTCGTCCTCCCGGTGACGCTCGACGAGCCCCGCCCCGAGCGGCTGGTGGTCCGCGATGTCGCCAAGGGCGAATGGCGGCTGGAGGTCGACCCGCGCCACGGCGGTACCCGCGTCCACCCGGACGGCCTCGAATTCACCGAGGACGCAGTGGAGACGTACACGATCCAGGAGAACGACCCGCTGTCGGCGCGCACCCGCTCCGACTGGACGATCCGGCTGCACCGGCCTGAGATGGCCTGGGACACGCGGATCGAGACGCGGTCCGAGATCAGTGCGGACGAGACCGGCTTCATCATGTCCGACGAGGTGGTGTGCAAGGACGGCGACGAGATCGTCTTCCACCGGACCTGGGAGAAGCGGATCCCGCGCACAGCGGGCTGAAAGGACCGCCGTACCCCTCCTCACGTGGGGATATGACGGAACTTTCCGGTCATTGCGCGTAGTTGCGACACTGCCGCGGGGTAACGACACCGACGTAACGTGTCCCCCAAGCGACCTGGAAAGCGAGGCAGCAACAGATGCCCGAGCAGAGCAGCCCGCTCGATCTGGCCGAGGGCGACCCCTTCGGTCCGCACAACCTTCCGTACGGGGTGTTCTCCACCCACGACCACCCCGAGAACCGCCGGGTCGGCGTCCGCATCGGCAACCACGTGCTGGACGCCGGAGCCGCGGCGCACGCGCTCGGCTCGCCCTACACCCAGCTTCTCGCCCAGCCGGATCTGACCGCGCTGCTGTCGGCGGGCCGCACGGCGTGGCGGGACGTCCGGCGGGCGTTGACCGCGTGGGTGACGGTCCCGGCACACCGCCCGGACATCGAGCCACTGCTGCACCCGGTCGGGTCGGTGACGCTCCATATGCCGTACGCGGTCGCGGACTACGTCGACTTCTACGCCAGCGAGAACCACGCCACCAACGTCGGAAAGATCTTCCGGCCGGACGGCGCCGCGCTGACGCCGAACTGGAAGCACCTCCCGATCGGCTACCACGGCCGGTCCGGCACCGTCGTCGTCTCCGGCACTGATGTGGTGCGCCCCTGCGGCCAGCGCAAGGCGCCGTCCGACGCCGCCCCGGTCTTCGGCCCCTCGGTCAAGCTGGACATCGAGGCCGAGGTCGGCTTCGTGGTGGGCGTCCCCTCGGGGCACGGACGGCCGGTCCCGCTCGGCAGGTTCCGCGACCATGTCTTCGGACTCTCGCTGCTCAACGACTGGTCGGCGCGGGACATCCAGGCGTGGGAGTACGTCCCGCTGGGCCCGTTCCTCGGCAAGTCCTTCGCCACGTCCGTATCGGCGTGGGTGACGCCGCTCGAAGCCCTGGAGGCGGCCCGGATCGCGCCGCCCGCCCGGGACTTCCCGCTGCTTCCGTACCTCGACGACACGGGCGAGGAGGAGCCCGGCGGCCTCGACCTGCGGATCTCGGTCGCGATCAACGGACATCTGGTCGCCGAGCCGCCGTTCGCCACCATGTACTGGACGGCCGCCCAGATGCTGGCCCACATGACGGTGAACGGCGCCTCGCTGCGCACCGGCGACCTGTACGGATCCGGCACGGTCAGCGGCGCCGAGCCCGGTCAGCGCGGCTCGCTCCTGGAGCTCACCTGGAACGGCAGCGAACCCCTGGAACTCCCCGAGGGCAAGCGGACCTTCCTGGAGGACGGCGACACGGTGACGATGACCGCCTGGGCGCCGGGACCGCACGGCACGAGGGTCGGCCTCGGCGAAGTCACGGGACGGATCGTGCCCGCGTCGTGACCACGGACTCACCGGGGCTCACGCTCCCCGAGGAACTGCTGCTGCTCGCGCTGGACCCGCAGCGCGGCAAGCCGTACTGCCGCACCCGTTTCCTGGAGTACGGGATGGCGGGTGCGGTCCTCGCGGAGCTGGAGCTCCAGGGCCGGATCGCCGAACGGCTCGGCCGGGTACGGGTGATCAGCCCGCTGGCTCCCCAGGACCCGCTGCTCGCGCAGGTCCTCGGGAGCCTGCCTGCCCCGGACGAGGGCAGGCTCGCGGGCGGCGTCAGCGCGAAGCCCTGGATACGGCGGACCGGCCGGTACGTCGAGGAGCTGTGCCTGGACCACCTGGTCGGCCGCTCGGTCCTGCGCAGGGAGACCCACCGGTTCCTCGGCCTGTTGCCGTACCACCGCCACCCAGTGGCTGACCCGGCTCTGTCGGCCGGCGTCCGGGAGCGTTTCGCGGCCGCCGAGACGGCGGGGTTCCCCGGCCCGCGCGGCCGGGTCCTGGCTGCGCTGGTCTCGGCGATCGGTCTCTCGCACGAGGTGGCGCGGGGCGGCCTGCGGAGCCGTTGGGCGATGCGCGATCTGGTACACGACGAGTGGACCGCCCATGCGGTGCACCGGAACGTACGCCAGGACAAGTCGAACAGGATCGGCGGGAACATCGGCGGCACTGGCGGCGGGAGCAACGGGGACTGACGGGGGACGGGGCTGACCGGGGCCGGCCGAGAAAGAGGCTGAGGCGGTCAGCCGTGCGTGGGTCGTTCACACATTTGGGGGAGCCGTGCCCCGTTCCCGGCCGATACGCTGGAATCTCCCGCGAGACTCTGCGTCATGGGAGCACTGATGAGCGTCGAACCCGAGGCCCCCGAGCCGCGGTGGGCGGTTCCGCCCGTCGGCGGCTGGACCGCCGATGACCTGGACACACTCCCGAATCTGCCTCCGCACACGGAGCTGATCGACGGGAGCCTTGTTTTCGTGAGTCCGCAGACCCTGTTCCATTCACGGGCGGTCGACTTCTTCAACTGGCAGCTGCAGTCGCTGGCGCCGGCCGACTTGGAGGTCGTGCGCGAGTTCACCATCGACATCGACCGCTACAACCGGCCCGAACCCGATGTGATCGTCGTGGACGGCGACATCGTCCAGGACCCGAACCAGACCCGCTTCCCTGCCGAGTCCGTACAGCTGGCCATCGAGGTCGTCTCCCCGGAATCACGGTCGCGAGACCGGGAGACCAAGCCCGTGAAGTACGCCCGGGTCAAGATCCCGCACTTCTGGCGGGTGGAGAACCAGGACGGCCGCGCCGTGGTCTACGTCTTCGAGCTGGAGCCGGCCACCGGCGCCTACACCTCCACCGGCATCTTCCACGACCGGATGAAGGTCTCCGTTCCCTTCCCCGTCGATCTGGATCTCACCGCGATCACCGCCCGTCGCCGGGCGACCGACCCGGAGTAGTCGGGCCCCGGCGCCCGGCACTCACTCGTACTCGGGCGGTTCCTCGTCCCAGCCGAACTCCGGGTCTGCGTCCGGGGCCACCGGCGGTCCCGGAACCGGGGCCGGGTTCGGGTTCGGGGCCGGAACGTGGTGCGGGGCCGGTGCGGGTTCCGCGTCCGGCGCCTCGGGCCCTGCGTCCCCGAACGACGCCAGCACGTCCAGCACCCCCTCCCCGTAGGTCGCCAGCTTCTTCTCGCCCAGGCCGCCGACGCCACTCAGCTCGGCCAGGGAAGCCGGCCGCACCGTCGCGATCTCGCGCAGCGTCGCGTCGTGGAAGATGACGTACGCCGGGACGCCCTGCTCCTTCGCCCGGGCGCCGCGCCAGGCCCGCAGCGCCTCGAAGACCGGTACGGCCTCCGGGGCCAGTTCGGCGACAGCCGCCGAGGTCTTCGCCTTGCGTTCGCCCTTCGAGGAGCGCGAAGCGGGCTTCGCCGCCTCCTTGCGCAGCCGTACCTCGCGCTCGCGGCCGAGCACCGAGCCGCTGTCCTGCGTCAGCACCAGCGTGCCGTACTCGCCCTCGACCTCCAGCAGGCCCTGGGCCAGCAACTGCCTGACCACGCCCCGCCATTCCGCCTCGGACAGCTCCTCGCCGATGCCGAAGACCGACAGCTGGTCGTGGTCGAACTGGATGACCTTCGCGGTCTTGCGCCCCAGCAGGATGTCGACGATCTGGCCGGCGCCGAACTTCTGGCCGCGCTCCCGCTTCAGCCGGACCACGGTGGACAGCAGTTTCTGCGCGGCCACCGTGCCGTCCCAGGTCTCGGGCGGGGTGAGGCAGGTGTCGCAGTTGCCGCAGGCCGCGGTCTGCGGCTCCTGGCCGAAGTATGTGAGCAGCCGGGCGCGGCGGCAGTCGGCGGTCTCGCACAGGGCGAGCATCGCGTCGAGGTGGGTGGCCGCGCGGCGGCGGAACGCCTCGTCGCCCTCGCCGCCCTGGATCAGCTTGCGCTGCTGGACGACGTCCTGGAGGCCGTACGCCATCCACGCCGTGGACGGCAGCCCGTCGCGGCCCGCGCGGCCGGTCTCCTGGTAGTAGCCCTCGACCGACTTGGGCAGGTCGAGGTGGGCGACGAATCGCACGTCCGGCTTGTCGATGCCCATGCCGAACGCGATCGTCGCCACGACGACCAGACCGTCCTCGCGCAGGAACCGCGCCTGGTGGCGCGCACGCGTCCCGGCGTCCAGACCCGCGTGGTACGGAACCGCCTCGATGCCGTTGCGGCAGAGATACTCGGCGGTCTTCTCCGTCGAGTTGCGCGACAGGCAGTAGACGATGCCGACGTCCCCGGCGTGCTCCTCCTTCAGGAAGGAGAGCAGCTGCTTCTTCGGGTCGGACTTCGGCACGATCCGGTACTGGATGTTGGGCCGGTCGAAGCTGGCGACGAAGTGCTTCGCGTCGGGCATGCCCAGACGCTGGGTGATCTCCTGGTGCGTGGCGTTCGTCGCCGTGGCCGTCAGGGCGATCCGGGGCACGTCGGGCCAGCGCTCGCCGAGCACCGACAGCGCCAGGTAGTCCGGCCGGAAGTCGTGGCCCCACTGGGCGACGCAGTGCGCCTCGTCGATGGCGAAGACGGAGATCTTTCCGCGGGCGAGCAGCTGGAGGGTGGAGTCCAGGCGGAGCCGCTCCGGCGCCAGGTACAGCAGGTCGAGCTCACCGGCGAGGAATTCCGCCTCCATGACCCGGCGCTCGTCGAAGTCCTGCGTGGAGTTGATGAACCCGGCACGCACACCGAGCGCCCGCAGCGCGTCGACCTGGTCCTGCATGAGCGCGATCAGTGGTGAGACGACAACGCCCGTACCAGGTCTGACCAGGGCCGGGATCTGGTAGCAGAGGGACTTTCCGCCACCGGTGGGCATGAGGACGACGGCGTCACCGCCCGCCACCACGTGGTCGACGACCGCTTCCTGTTCGCCGCGGAACGTCTCGTACCCGAACACCCGGTGCAGCGTCTGCTGCGCTTCGCTCTCGGCGCTCTCGGTCACATCCATGGTCCCGCCCGTCCCGCTCATCACTCTGTCCCCCGGGGTCCGTCCCGTTCTGTCCTGCGCCGTCCCCTGCCACGATAAGCGCCGCCGGTGACAACGCCCGCCACGGCGGGCAGACCACACTGCCCGCCGGTCCCGGAAAGCCGGTCGCCGGGGGGGGGGGGGGGCGGCCCCCCCCCCCCCCCCCGGGCGCGGCCCCCCCCCCCCCCCCCCCCCGCCACCCAACCGCCCCCCGGTTACAACCCCCCCCCCGCGGGGACACCCCACCCTCCCCCCCGGCCCCCCACCGGGGGGGGGGGGGGGGCCACCCCCCCCCCCCCCCCCCGCGACCGGGAGCAGAACGGCAACCGGGACACCGGTCGGCCGCTCCGCGTCACCTCACGAACACTCCCGCCTGGCTCGCCAGGTCGAGGAAGTACTGCGGGGCCAGGCCCAGCACCAGCGTGACGGCGACGCCGACCGCGATCGTCGTCATCGTCAGCGGGGACGGGACGGCGACTGCCGGGCCGTCCGCCTTCGGCTCGCTGAAGAACATGAGCACGATGACCCGGATGTAGAAGAACGCGGCAATGGCGGACGAAATCACACCGACCACGACCAGGCCGCCCGCGCCGCCCTCCGCCGCCGCCTTGAAGACCGCGAACTTTCCGGCGAAGCCGGAGGTCAGCGGGATACCGGCGAAGGCGAGCAGATACACCGCGAAGACCGCGGCGACCAGCGGCGAGCGCCGGCCCAGCCCGGCCCACTTCGACAGGTGGGTCGCCTCGCCGCCCGCGTCGCGCACCAGCGTGACGACGGCGAACGCGCCGACCGTCACGAAGGAGTACGCACCCAGGTAGAAGAGCACCGAGGAGATGCCGCTCGGGGTCGTCGCGATGACACCGGCGAGGATGAAGCCGGCGTGCGCGATGGACGAGTAGGCCAGCAGCCGCTTGATGTCGGTCTGGGTGATGGCGACGATCGCACCGCCCAGCATCGTGACGATCGCGACGGCCCACAAGACCGGCCGCCAGTCCCAGGTGAGGCCCGGCAGCACCACGTACAGCAGGCGCAGCAGCGCACCGAACGCGGCGACCTTCGTGGCCGCGGCCATGAAGCCGGTGACCGGGGTCGGGGCGCCCTGGTAGACGTCCGGGGTCCACATGTGGAACGGGACGGCGCCGACCTTGAAGAGCAGCCCGGTCAGGATCATCGCGCCGCCGATCAGCAGCAGCACGTCGTTGCCCATGGTGGCGGCGAGCGCCGGGTCGATCTGGGTGACGGAGCCGTCGACCACGTTGGCGATGGCCGCGTAGGAGACGGAGCCCGCGTACCCGTACAGCAGGGCGATCCCGAAGAGGAGGAACGCCGACGAGAAGGCGCCGAGCAGGAAGTACTTCACCGCCGCCTCCTGCGACATCAGCCGCTTGCGGCGGGCGACGGCGCACAGCAGGTAGAGCGGGAGGGAGAAGACTTCCAGGGCCACGAAGAGCGTCAGCAGATCGTTGGCCGCCGGGAAGACCAGCATGCCCGCCACCGAGAAGAGGACCAGCGGGAAGACCTCGGTGGTGGTGAAGCCCGCCTTGACCGCGGCCTGCTCGCTCTCGCTGCCGGGCACCGAAGCGGCCTGTGCGGCGAACGAGTCGACGCGGTTGCCGTGCGACTCGGGGTCGAGCCGCCGCTCGGCGAAGGTGAAGACGGCGACCAGCGACGTCAGCAGGATGGTGCCCTGCAGAAACAGGGCGGGTCCGTCGACGGCGATGGCGCCCATCGCGGCGATGTGCGCCTTCGTCGTGCCGTACCCCCCGGCCGCGAGACCGATGACCGCGGCGAACGCGGCGGCGAGGGCGACGACGGTCAGGAAGACCTGTGTGTAGTAGCGGGCCCGGCGCGGTACGAAGGCCTCGACGAGTACGCCGACGACCGCGACACCGATCACAATGAGGACCGGGGCCAGCTGGGCGTACTCGATGACCGGCGCCTTGAACTTCTCGTGCGGGGCGGCCGATGTCACCCCGCCCGCCATTGTCCACAGGCTGTGGACAGCTGTTGCGCTCACTTGGCGGCCTCCACCTCAGGCTGGGGGTCCTTCTTGTGTACGTCCGACATGGTGTGCTGCACCGCCGGGTTGACGATCTCGGTGAGCGGCTTCGGATAGACGCCCAGGAAGACCAGCAGCGCGACGAGCGGGAGGACCACCACCAACTCCCGGACCTTCAGGTCGGGCATGCCCCGGACCTCGGCCTTCACCGGGCCCGTCATCGTCCGCTGGTAGAGGACGAGGACATAGAGCGCGGCGAGCACGATGCCGGTGGTGGCGATGATGCCGGCCGCCGGGTATGCGCTGAACGTGCCGACCAGGACCAGGAATTCGCTGACGAACGGGGAGAGGCCGGGGAGCGACAGGGTGGCGAGCCCGCCGATCAGGAACGTGCCGGCCAGGACCGGCGCCACCTTCTGCACCCCGCCGTAGTCGGCGATGAGCCGCGAACCGCGCCGGGTGATCAGGAAGCCGGCCACCAGCATCAGCGCCGCCGTCGAGATGCCGTGGTTGACCATGTAGAGCGTGGCACCCGACTGACCCTGGCTGGTCATCGCGAAGATGCCCAGGATGATGAAGCCGAAGTGGGAGATCGACGCGTAGGCGATCAGGCGCTTGATGTCGCGCTGGCCGACAGCGAGCAGCGCCCCGTACACGATGCTGATCAGCGCGAGGACCAGGATCACCGGCGTCGCCCACTTGCTGGCCTCCGGGAACAGCTGGAGGCAGAAGCGGAGCATCGCGAAGGTGCCGACCTTGTCGACAACCGCGGTGATCAGGACGGCGACCGGGGAGGTCGCCTCCCCCATGGCGTTGGGCAGCCAGGTGTGCAGCGGCCAGAGCGGGGCCTTCACCGCGAAGGCGAAGAAGAACCCGAGGAACAGCCAGCGTTCGGTGCTGGTCGCCATGGAGAGCGAGCCGCCCGCGCGGGCCTCCGCGATCTCGGAGAGCGAGAAGGTGCCCGCGACGACGTACAGGCCGATGACGGCTGCCAGCATGATGAGCCCGCCGGCCAGGTTGTAGAGGAGGAACTTGACCGCGGCGTACGAGCGTTGCGCCGCGGCGTTCTCGTCACTGCCGGAGTGTGCCCGGTCCCCGAAGCCGCCGATGAGGAAGTACATCGGGATGAGCATGGCTTCGAAGAGGATGTAGAAGAGGAAGACGTCGGTGGCCTCGAAAGAGAGGATCACCATCGCTTCGACCATCAGGATCAGGGCGAAGAAGCCCTGGGTGGGACGCCAGCGCGAGGACTTCGTCTCCAGGGGATCGGCGTCGTGCCAGCCGGCCAGCATGACGAACGGGATCAGCAGGGCGGTGAGCGCCAGAAGCGCCACCCCGATGCCGTCCACACCCAGTTCGTACCGGACGCCGAAGTCCTTGATCCAGGCATGTGATTCGGTGAGCTGGTAGCGGGCGCCTCCGGGCTCGAAGCGGGCAAGCACGATGCCCGCCAGCACGAGGGTGGCCAGCGAGAAGAGCAGCGCCAGCCATTTGGCGGCGGTGCGCCGGGCGGCCGGAACGGCGGCGGTGGCGATCGCGCCGATCGCCGGGAGCGCCGCCGTCGCTGTCAGGAGGGGAAAGGACATGGTGATCAGACCGCCCTCATCAGCAGGGTCGCGGCGATGACGATCGCCGTACCGCCGAACATCGAGACCGCGTAGGAGCGGGCGTAGCCGTTCTGCAGCTTGCGCAGCCGGCCGGAGAGACCGCCCATCGATGCGGCCGTGCCGTTGACCACGCCGTCGACCAGAGTGTGGTCGACGTACACCAGGGAGCGGGTGAGGTGCTCGCCGCCGCGGACCAGGACCACGTGGTTGAAGTCGTCCTGGAGGAGATCGCGGCGGGCGGCCCGGGTGAGCAGCGAGCCGCGCGGGGCGACGACCGGGACCGGACCGCGCCCGTACATCGCCCAGGCGATGGCGACGCCGATGACGAGCACCACCATGGTGGCGGCGGTGACCGTCATGGCGCTGACGGGCGAGTCGCCATGGCTGTGCCCGGTGACCGGCTCCAGCCAGTTCAGGAAGCGGTCACCGATGGAGAAGAAGCCTCCGGCGAAGACCGAACCGAACGCCAGGACGATCATGGGGATGGTCATCGACTTCGGGGACTCGTGCGGGTGCGGAAGGTGGCCCTCGCCCGCGGCGGAGCCGTTGTCAGACGCTGTGGGCTGCCAGCGCTTCTCGCCGAAGAACGTCAGCAGCATCACGCGCGTCATGTAGAACGCGGTGATCGCGGCGCCGAGCAGCGTGACAGCGCCGAGGATCCAGCCCTCGGTGCCGCCCTTGGCGAACGCCGCCTCGATGATCTTGTCCTTGGAGAAGAAGCCGGAAAGACCGGGGAAGCCGATGATCGCCAGATAGCCGAGGCCGAAGGTGACGAAGGTGACCGGCATGTACGTCCGCAGGCCGCCGAACTTCCGCATGTCGACCTCGTCGTTCATGCCGTGCATGACCGAACCGGCGCCGAGGAAGAGCCCGGCCTTGAAGAAGCCGTGCGTCACCAGGTGCATGATCGCGAAGACATAGCCGATCGGGCCGAGCCCGGCGGCCAGGATCATGTAGCCGATCTGCGACATCGTCGACCCGGCGAGGGCCTTCTTGATGTCGTCCTTCGCGCAACCGACGATCGCACCGAACAGCAGCGTGACCCCACCGACGACCACGACGACCAGCTGCGCGTCCGGGGCGGCGTTGAAGATCGCGCCGGAGCGGACGATCAGGTAGACGCCCGCGGTCACCATGGTGGCGGCGTGGATGAGGGCCGAGACCGGGGTCGGACCCTCCATCGCGTCACCGAGCCAGGACTGCAGCGGCACCTGGGCCGACTTGCCGCAGGCGGCGAGCAGCAGCATCAGACCGATCGCCGTCAGCTTGCCCTCGCCGGTCTCCCCGGTCGAGGCCAGTACGCGGCCGAAGGCGAACGTGCCGAACGTGGTGAACATCAGCATGATCGCGATCGACAGGCCCATGTCGCCGACCCGGTTGACCAGGAACGCCTTCTTGGCGGCGGTGGCCGCGCTGGGCTTGTGCTGCCAGAAGCCGATCAGCAGGTACGACGCCAGACCGACGCCCTCCCACCCGACATACAGCAACAGGTAGTTGTCGGCGAGGACCAGCAGGAGCATCGCCGCGAGGAACAGGTTCAGGTACCCGAAGAAGCGGCGCCGGCGCTCGTCGTGCTCCATGTAGCCGATCGAGTAGAGGTGGATCAGGGTGCCCACACCGGTGATCAGCAGCACGAACGTCATCGACAACTGGTCGAGCTGGAAGGCCACGTCGGCCCGGAAGCTCTCGACCGGGATCCAGCTGAACAGGTGCTGGTGCAGCGTCCGGTGATCAGCGCCCTTCCCCAGCATGTCGGTGAAGAGCACCGCCCCGATGACGAACGAGGCGGCGGCGAGCAGGGTGCCGAGCCAGTGGCCGGAGCGGTCCAGCCGTCGGCCGCCGCAGAGCAGCACGGCCGCTCCGAGCAGGGGCGCCGCGATGAGCAGCGCAATGAGGTTGTCCACGATTCAGCGTCCCCTTACAGCTTCATCAGGCTGGCGTCGTCGACCGAGGCCGAGTGGCGGGAACGGAACAGCGACACGATGATCGCGAGCCCGACCACGACCTCGGCGGCGGCGACGACCATCGTGAAGAAGGCGATGATCTGGCCGTCGAGGTTGCCGTGCATCCGGGAGAAGGTGACGAACGCGAGGTTGCAGGCGTTGAGCATCAGCTCCACGCACATGAACACCACGATCGCGTTCCGCCTGATCAGCACCCCGGACGCGCCAATGGTGAACAACAGGGCGGAGAGATAGAGGTAGTTGACCGGATTCACTTGGTGACCTCCTCTTCGTCCTGGTCACGGCCGAGCCGCTCCTCGGAGCGCTGCTCCAGCGCCTTGAGGTCGGCCAGCGACTCGTTCGACACGTCACGGATCTGGCCGCGCCGCCGCAGCGTCTGCATGACGGTGAGCTCGGACGCGGTGCCGTCCGGGAGCAGACCGGCGATGTCCACGGCGTTGTGCCGGGCGTAGACACCGGGGGCGGGCAGCGGCGGCAGGTGCTTGCCGCGTACCCGCTCCTCCGACATCTCCCGCTGGGTCCTGGCCCGTTCGGTGCGCTCCCGGTGGGTGAGCACCATCGCGCCGACCGTCGCCGTGATCAGCAGGGCGCCGGTGATCTCGAAGGCGAAGACGTACTTCGTGAAGATGAGGCTGGCCAGCCCCTCGACGTTTCCGCCGTGCGCGGCGTTCGCCGTGCCGAGGCCGTTGAAGCTGTTCAGCGAGGCGTGGCCGATGCCTGCGATCAGCAAAACGCCGAAGCCGATCCCGCATCCCGCGGCCAGCCAGCGCTGGCCCTTGAGGGTCTCCTTCAACGAGTCCGCCGCCGTGACACCGACGAGCATGACCACGAAGAGGAACAGCATCATGATCGCGCCGGTGTAGACGACGATCTGGACGACGCCGAGGAAGTAGGCGCCGTTGGCCAGGTAGAACACCGCCAGGACGATCATGGTCCCGGCGAGGCTCAGCGCGCTGTGCACGGCTTTCTTCATCAGTACGGTGGACAGCGCGCCGATCACGGCGACCGTGCCGAGCACCCAGAACTGGACGGCCTCGCCGATGGATGTGGTGGAGGCCGCTGCGGCCAGGCCGGTCATGCGTCCACCTCCTCGTCCTTGGCCGGCTGCTCCTTGGACTCGCCCTTGGAGAGCGCGACCTGACGCTCCGTGCCGGGCGCCGCCTCGGTGACCAGCCCCCGGTAGTAGTCCTGCTCGTCCATGCCCGGGAAGATCGCGTGCGGAGTGTCGACCATGCCCTCCTCCAAGCCCGCGAGCAGCTCGTCCTTGGTGTAGATGAGGCTTTCGCGGGTGGTGTTGGCGAGCTCGAACTCATTGGTCATCGTGAGCGCCCGGGTCGGGCACGCCTCGATGCACAGTCCGCAGAGAATGCAGCGCGCGTAGTTGATCTGGTAGACGCGCCCGTAGCGCTCACCCGGGGAGTAGCGCTCCTCGTCGGTGTTGTCCGCGCCCTCCACATAGATGGCATCGGCGGGACAGGCCCAGGCGCACAGCTCGCAGCCGACGCATTTCTCCAGGCCGTCCGGGTGACGGTTGAGCTGGTGCCTGCCGTGGAAGCGCGGCGCCGTCACCTTCTGCTGTTCGGGGTACTGCTCGGTCAGCCGCTTCTTGAACATGGCCTTGAAGGTCACGCCGAAGCCGGCCACAGGATTCTGGAACTTGTCCCCAGTGGACTCCGATGGCTCAGACACCGTCAGCCTCCTTTCCGTCACTCGGACTTTCACCAATCTGACTGCCGTCACTCCGAGTGTCCGGCCCGCCACTGACAACGAGCTTCCGCTCGTGCCGTGGCCTGCGGCGCGGTACCGGCGGCAGGGTCTGTCCGGGCAGCGGCGGCACCGGGAATCCGCCCGCCATCGGGTCGAACTCCGGCCCGGGTCCGGCTTCCGCCCCGGTCTCCCCGGCCGTCTTTGCAGCCTTGGCCGAGCGGTCCCGGAAGATGTCGGCGACGAAGGAGATGAGCAGGATCGCGATCACGGCCCCGGCCACGTACAGCACGATCTTCGAGAAGTCGTAGCCCTCGTTGCGCAGCGCCCGCACCGTCGCGACCAGCATCAGCCAAACCACGGAGACCGGGATCAGGACCTTCCAGCCGAGCTTCATCAGCTGGTCGTAGCGGACGCGGGGCAGCGTGCCGCGCAGCCAGATGAAGAAGAACAGCAGCAGCTGGACCTTGAGGACGAACCAGAGCATCGGCCACCAGCCGTGGTTCGCGCCCTCCCAGAAGGTGCTGATCGGCCACGGGGCTCGCCAGCCGCCCAGGAACAGGGTCGTGGAGACGGCGGAGACGGTGACCATGTTGACGTACTCGGCGAGCATGAACATCGCGAACTTGATCGACGAGTACTCGGTGTTGAAGCCGCCGACGAGGTCGCCCTCGGACTCCGGCATGTCGAACGGGGCGCGGTTGGTCTCACCGACCATCGTGACGATGTAGATGATGAACGAGACCGGCAGCAGGATGATGAACCAGCGGTCCTGCTGCGCCTCCACGATCTTCGAGGTCGACATCGACCCGGAGTAGAGGAAGACGGAGGCGAACGCGGCGCCCATCGCGATCTCGTACGAGATCATCTGCGCGCAGGAACGCAATCCGCCGAGCAGCGGGTACGTCGATCCGGAGGACCAGCCGGCCAGCACGATGCCGTAGATCCCGACCGATGCGACCGCGAGGACGTAGAGCATCGCGATCGGCAGGTCGGTGAGCTGCATCGCCGTACGGTGGCCGAAGATCGAGACCTCGTTGCCGGACGGCCCGAACGGGATCACGGCGATCGCCATGAACGCCGGTACGGCGGCGACGATCGGCGCGAGGACGTAGACGACCTTGTCCGCCCGCCTGACGACGACGTCTTCCTTCAGCATCAGCTTGATGCCGTCGGCGAGCGACTGGAGCATGCCCCAGGGGCCGTGCCGGTTGGGGCCGATGCGCAGCTGCATCCAGGCGACGACCTTGCGCTCCCACACGATGGAGAAGAGCACGGTCACCATCAGGAACGCGAAGCAGAACACCGCTTTGATGACGACGAGCCACCAGGGGTCGGTGCCGAACATCGACAGATCCTCGGCGGCGAGTACGGCACGGTCGGGTGCCGCGGCCAGTTGAGCGAGGGCAGTCACGCTCGCACCTCCGGTGTGACGTCGGGAGTACCCGGTGCGGCGGGGCCGATCCGGACCAGACCGCCGGGTTGGGCGCCGGTGTCGGCCGGTACGCCCCGCCCGACGGAGTTCAGCGGCACCCAGACCACCCGGTCCGGCATGTCGGTGACCTGCAGCGGGAGTTCGACGCTGCCGGACGGTCCGGTGACGGCCAGCAGATCGCCGTCCTTCACACCCGTCTCGGCGGCGGTGACGGCGGAGAGCCGGGCGACCGCGGCGTGCCGGGTGCCGGCCAGCGCCGCGTCGCCCTCCTGGAGCCGCCCCTGGTCGAGCAGCAGCCGGTGGCCCGCGAGGACTGCCTCGCCGTCGCCGGGCCTGGGCAGCGGCTGCGCCGACTCGTGCGGGTCGGCGGCGTGCGTACCGGTCCAGCCGCCGAGCCGGTCCAGCTCACGGCGTACGGACTTCAGATCCGGCAGCGCGAAGCGACTGGGTTCATCAGCGCCTCCGGCGCGGGCCACCGCGTCGGCGAGCATGTGCAGCACCCGGGCATCGGTCGGCGCGAGGGTCCGCGTCATCTGCTCGGGCTTCAGCGCCGCCTCGAACATCCGGGCCCTGCCCTCCCAGTTGAGGAAGGTGCCGGACTTCTCGGCCACCGCGGCGACCGGGAGGACGACGTCGGCCCGCTCGGTGATCTCGCTGGGCCGCAGCTCCAGCGAGACGAGGAAGCCGACCTGGTCCAGCGCCTCCAGGGCGCGGGCCGGGTCCGGCAGGTCGGCGGTCTCCACCCCGGCGACGAGCAGCGCGCCCAGTTCGCCGGTGGCGGCGGCCTCGACGATCTGGCCGGTGTCGCGGCCGAACCGGGAGGGGAGTTCGGCGACGCCCCACACGGCCGCCACCTCGTCCCTGGCACGCGGGTCGGTGGCCGGGCGGCCGCCGGGCAGCAGCGACGGGAGCGCGCCCGCCTCCACCGCACCGCGCTCGCCGGCCCGGCGCGGGATCCACACCAGCCGGGACCCGGTCGCGGTGGCCGCCCGTACCGCGGCGGTCAGCCCGCCCGGCACTCCGGCCAGCCGCTCGCCCACCACGATCACGGCGCCCTCGCCGCGCAGCGCCTCGGCCGCCTCGGCTCCGTCGCCGTCGAGTCCGACGCCGCCCGCGATCGCGTCCAGCCACTCGGTCTCGGTGCCGGGCGCGGCGGGCAGCAGCGTGCCGCCGGCCTTCTCCAGTCCGCGGGTGGCGTGCGAGGCGACGGCGAAGGTGCGCTGGCCGTGGTTGCGGTGGGCCTTGCGCAGCCGCAGGAAGACGCCGGGCGCCTCCTCCTCGGACTCGAAGCCGACCAGCAGGACGGTCGACGCCTTCTCCAGCGAGGTGTACGTGATCCCGCTGCCGTCCAGGTCGCGTCCGCGCCCGGCGACGCGGGCGGCCAGGAAGTCGGCCTCCTCGCTGCTGTGCACCCGGGCCCGGAAGTCGATGTCGTTCGTGTCGAGGGCGATCCGGGCGAACTTGCTGTACGCGTAAGCGTCCTCGACGGTCAGCCGGCCGCCGGTGAGGACGCCGGTCCTGCCGCGTGCGGCGACGAGCCCGGCGGCCGCGGCAGCCAGGGCCTCGGGCCAGCTCGCCGGTTCGAGGACACCGTCCGCGTTCCGTACCAGCGGCGTGGTGAGCCGGTCCCGCTGCTGCGCGTAACGGAAGCCGAAGCGGCCCTTGTCGCAGACCCACTCCTCGTTGACCTCGGGGTCGTTGGCGGCGAGCCGCCGCATGACCTTGCCGCGCCGGTGATCGGTGCGGGTCGCGCAGCCGCCCGCGCAGTGCTCGCACACCGACGGCGACGACACCAGGTCGAAGGGGCGGGAGCGGAACCGGTACGCCGCCGAGGTGAGCGCGCCGACCGGGCAGATCTGGATGGTGTTGCCGGAGAAGTACGACTCGAAGGGGTCGCCCTCGCCCGTGCCGACCTGCTGGAGCGCGCCGCGCTCGATCAGCTCGATCATCGGGTCGCCCGCCACCTGGTTGGAGAACCGGGTGCAGCGCGCGCAGAGCACACACCGCTCACGGTCCAGCAGCACCTGGGTGGAGATCGGGACGGGCTTCTCGTACGTCCGCTTCTTTCCGTCGAACCGGGAGTCCGGGTCGCCGTGCGACATCGCCTGGTTCTGCAGCGGGCACTCGCCGCCCTTGTCGCAGACCGGGCAGTCCAGCGGGTGGTTGATGAGCAGCAGCTCCATCACCCCGCGCTGCGCCTTGTCGGCGACCGGCGAGGTGAGCTGCGACTTGACCACCATGCCGTCGGTGCACGTGATGGTGCAGGACGCCATCGGCTTGCGCTGGCCCTCGACCTCGACGATGCACTGGCGGCAGGCGCCGGCCGGGTCGAGGAGCGGGTGGTCGCAGAAGCGCGGGATCTCGATGCCGAGGAGTTCGGCGGCGCGGATGACCAGGGTGCCCTTGGGCACGCTGATCTCGATGCCGTCGATCGTCAGCGTGACAAGGTCCTCGGGCGGGACCGCCGCCTCGCCGCCCCCGGAGGGCGCACTCGTGGTGACTGTCATGCGTTCACCCCCTGGTGAGCGTTCTTGTCGTCGGCCCAGGCGGTCGACTTGGCGGGATCGAAGGGGCAGCCCCGGCCGGTGATGTGCCGCTCGTACTCCTCGCGGAAGTACTTCAGCGAGGAGAAGATCGGCGAGGCGGCGCCGTCGCCGAGGGCGCAGAAGGACTTGCCGTTGATGTTGTCGGCGATGTCGTTCAGCTTGTCGAGGTCGGCCATCTGTCCCTTGCCGTCCTCAATGTCACGGAGCAACTGGACGAGCCAGTAGGTGCCTTCACGGCATGGCGTGCACTTGCCGCAGGACTCATGCGCGTAGAACTCGGTCCATCGGGTGACGGCCCGCACGACGCAGGTCGTCTCGTCGAAGCACTGGAGCGCCTTGGTGCCGAGCATGGAACCGGCGGCGCCGACGCCCTCGTAGTCGAGGGGCACGTCGAGGTGCTCGTCGGTGAACATCGGGGTGGAGGAGCCGCCCGGGGTCCAGAACTTCAGCCGGTGGCCGGCGCGCATGCCGCCGCTCATGTCGAGCAGCTGGCGCAGGGTGATGCCGAGCGGGGCCTCGTACTGTCCCGGGGTGGCGACGTGGCCGCTGAGCGAGTACAGCGTGAAGCCCGGGGACTTCTCGCTGCCCATCGACTTGAACCAGTCCTTGCCGTTGTTCAGGATCGCGGGAACCGAGGCGATGGACTCGACGTTGTTCACCACAGTGGGGCAGGCGTACAGACCGGCGACCGCAGGGAAGGGAGGCCGCAGCCGAGGCTGGCCGCGTCGCCCTTCGAGCGAGTCGAGCAGTGCGGTCTCCTCACCACAGATGTACGCGCCGGCGCCCGCGTGCACGGTGAGCTCCAGGTCGAGCCCCGAGCCCAGGATGCTCGTCCCGAGGTAGCCCGCCTCGTACGCCTCGCGCACGGCCTCGTGCAGCCGACGCAGTACGGGGACGACTTCACCGCGCAGATAGATGAAGGCATGCGAGGAGCGGATCGCGTAGCAGGCGATCACGATGCCTTCGATGAGGCTGTGCGGGTTGGCGAAGAGGAGCGGGATGTCCTTGCAGGTCCCGGGCTCCGATTCGTCGGCGTTGACCACCAGGTAGTGCGGCTTGCCGTCGCCCTGCGGGATGAACTGCCACTTCATGCCGGTGGGGAAGCCCGCGCCGCCGCGGCCGCGCAGGCCGGAGTCCTTGACGTACGCGATGAGGTCGTCCGGAGACATGGCGAGCGCCTTGCGCAGCCCCTCGTAGCCGCCGTGCCGCTTGTAGGTGTCCAGGGTCCATGACCCGGGCTCGTCCCAGAAGGCGGAGAGGACGGGCGAGAGCAGCTTCTCGGGGCCGGCCCCGTTGCCGCCTCCGTCGTTGATTTCGGCTGCCAACGTCATCACTCTCCCTCCTCTGCTGCGGTGCCGGCCGAGTGGTCCGGGTCCTGCGGGGCGTCGGTGCCGGCCGGCTCGCCCCGCGGGGCGACGACCTTCGGGTGCAGCTCCTCGCCCTTCGCCAGCCGGAGGCCGACGAGCGAGGCGGGGCCCGCTCCACCGGTCGCCTCGACGGCGCCGGGGCGCTGGTCGGGGAAGCCGGCCAGGATCCGCGCGGTCTCCTTGTACGAGCAGAGCGGAGCGCCGCGGGTGGGTTCGACGGTGCGCCCGGCGATCAGGTCGTCGACGAGCTGCGTCGCGCTCTGGGGCGTCTGGTTGTCGAAGAACTCCCAGTTGACCATCACCACGGGTGCGAAGTCGCAGGCCGCGTTGCACTCGATGTGTTCGAGGGTGACCTTGCCGTCCTCGGTCGTCTCGTTGTTGCCGACGCCGAGATGCTGCTTGAGTCGGTCGAAGATGGCGTCGCCGCCCATCACCGCACACAGCGTGTTGGTGCAGACACCCACCTGGTAGTCGCCGCTCGGCTTGCGCCGGTACATCGTGTAGAAGGTGGCGACCGCGGTGACCTCGGCGGTGGTGAGGCCGAGCAGTTCGGCACAGAGTGCCATGCCGGTACGGGAGACGTACCCCTCCTCGGACTGCACCAGGTGCAGCAGCGGCAGCAGCGCGGAGCGGCTGTCGGGGTAGCGGGCGATCACCTCCTTCGCGTCCGCTTCGAGCCTGGCGCGCACCTCGGCCGGGTAGGCGGGGGCGGGGAGCTGCGGCATCCCCAGACTGACTTCCTGACGTGCTTCGGTCACCGGTCGACGCCTCCCATCACGGGGTCGATGGACGCGACGGCGACGATGACATCGGCGACCTGGCCGCCCTCGCACATCGCCGCCATGGCCTGCAGATTGGTGAAGGACGGGTCGCGGAAGTGGACCCGGTAGGGGCGGGTTCCGCCGTCCGAGACGATGTGCACACCGAGCTCGCCCTTGGGCGATTCGACGGCGGTGTACGCCTGTCCGGCCGGAACCCGGAAGCCCTCGGTCACCAGCTTGAAATGGTGGATCAGGGCCTCCATGGAGGTCCCCATGATCTTCTTGATGTGGTCGAGCGAGTTGCCGAGCCCGTCGGGTCCCAGCGCGAGCTGAGCGGGCCAGGCGATCTTCTTGTCGGCGACCATGACCGGTCCGGGGGCGAGCCGGTCGATGCACTGCTCGATGATCCGCAGCGACTGCCGCATCTCTTCCAGACGGATGAGGAAGCGGCCGTAGGCGTCACAGCTGTCGGCGGTGGGGACGTCGAATTCGTAGGTCTCGTAGCCGCAGTAGGGATCGGTCTTGCGCAGGTCGTGCGGGAGTCCGGCGGAGCGCAGGATCGGGCCGGTGGCGCCGAGCGCCATGCAGCCGGTCAGGTTGAGATAGCCGACGTCCTGCATGCGGGCCTTGAAGATGGGGTTGCCGGTGGCGAGCTTGTCGTACTCCGGCAGGTTCTTCTTCATGGTTTTCACGAACTCGCGCAGCTGGTCGACCGCGCCCGGCGGCAGGTCCTGGGCGAGTCCGCCGGGCCGGACGAACGCGTGGTTCATCCGGAGCCCGGTGATCAGCTCGAAGAGGTCGAGAACGAGTTCACGATCGCGGAACCCGTAGATCATGATCGTGGTCGCACCGAGCTCCATGCCGCCCGTGGCGATGCACACCAGGTGCGAGGAGATCCGGTTGAGCTCCATCAGGAGCACGCGCAGGACACTCGCCCGGTCGGGGATCCGGTCCTCGATGCCGAGAAGCTTCTCGACGCCCAGGCAGTACGCCGTCTCGTTGAAGAACGGCGTCAGGTAGTCCATGCGCGTGACGAACGTGGTGCCCTGCGTCCAGTTCCGGAATTCGAGGTTCTTCTCGATGCCGGTGTGGAGGTAGCCGATGCCGCAGCGGGCCTCGGTGACGGTCTCGCCGTCGATCTCCAGGATCAGCCGCAGCACGCCATGCGTGGACGGGTGCTGGGGACCCATGTTGACGATGATGCGCTCGTCGTCGGACTTGACCGCGGACTCGACGACCTCGTCCCAGTCGCCGCCGGTGACTGTATACACAGTCCCCTCGGTCGTGGCGCGAGGCGTTGCATGGGGAGTAGTCATCAGGAGTACGACCTCCGCTGGTCCGGAGCCGGGATCTGGGCGCCCTTGTACTCGATGGCGATACCACCGAGCGGGTAGTCCTTGCGCTGCGGGAAGCCCTGCCAGTCGTCCGGCATCATGATCCGGGTGAGGGCCGGGTGCCCGTCGAAGACGAGCCCGAAGAAGTCGTAGGTCTCGCGCTCGTGCCAGTCGTTGGTCGGATAGACCGCGACGAGCGACGGGATGTGCGGGTCGCTGTCCGGGGCGGAGACCTCCAGCCGGATCAGCCGGCCGTGGGTGATCGACCGCAGATGGTAGACGGCGTGCAGCTCGCGGCCCTTGTCGCCGAGGAAGTGGACACCGCTCACCCCGGTACAGAGCTCGAAGCGCAGAGCCGGGTCGTCGCGCAGGGTTCGAGCCACGGTGGGCAGGTGCTCGCGGGCGATGTGGAAGGTGAGCTCACCGCGGTCGACGACGGTCTTCTCGATGGCGTTCCCGGGAAGCAGGTCCTGCTCCTCCAGGGCACCTTCGAGCTCGTCGGCCACCTCGTCGAACCAGCCGCCGTACGGCCGGGACGTGGCTCCCGGCAGCGTCACCGTGCGGACGAGCCCGCCGTAGCCGGAGGTGTCGCCGCCGTTGTTGGCGCCGAACATGCCCTTGCGTACGCCGATGACCTCGCCGGTCTCGTCACGCGGCGCGGGTACGCCGTTGTTGTTCTGTTCGCCGGTCACCGCAGCAGCCCCTTCATCTCGATCAGGGGAAGCGCCTTGAGTGCCGCGTCCTCCGCCTCGCGGGCGGCCTCCTCCGCGTTGACCCCGAGCTTGGAGCCCTGGATCTTCTGGTGGAGCTTGAGAATGGCGTCCATCAGCATCTCGGGGCGCGGCGGGCAGCCCGGCAAATAGATGTCGACAGGGACAATATGATCAACACCCTGCACAATGGCGTAATTGTTGAACATCCCACCCGAGGATGCACAAACCCCCATGGAGATAACCCACTTGGGGTTCGGCATCTGGTCGTAGACCTGCCGCAGGACGGGCGCCATCTTCTGGCTGACCCGACCCGCCACGATCATCAGATCCGCCTGCCGCGGCGATCCGCGGAAGACCTCCATCCCGAATCGGGCCAGGTCGTAGCGCCCGGCTCCGGTCGTCATCATCTCGATGGCGCAGCAGGCAAGTCCGAACGTGGCAGGGAAGACGGAGGATTTCCGCACCCAGCCGGCGGCCTGCTCGACAGTGGTCAGCACGAAGCCGCTGGGCAGCTTCTCTTCGAGTCCCATGGTGTGCCCCTCAGCCCCTCAGTCCCATTCCAGGCCGCCGCGACGCCATACATACGCATAGGCGACGAAGACGGTGAGCACGAAGAGCAGCATCTCGACGAGCCCGAAGATCCCCAGGGCGTCGAAGGTGACCGCCCAGGGATAGAGGAAGACGATCTCGATGTCGAAGACGATGAAGAGCATCGCCGTCAGGTAGTACTTGATGGGGAAGCGGCCGCCTCCGGCTGGAGTGGGGGTGGGTTCGATACCGCACTCGTACGCTTCGAGCTTTGCTCGGTTGTACCGCTTTGGGCCGATAAGCGTGGCCATGACCACGGAGAAGATCGCAAACCCTGCCCCGAGGGCGCCGAGCACGAGGATGGGCGCGTAGGCATTCACGCTCCTCGCTCCTTCCAGTCGTCCTTGACCGTTGGACCGCATCGGGCGACCGGCTCGCCACCTCACCAAGATCGTGCACATGTGAGGCAGTTCACAAGCCCGACTGCCCCGCATCCTATGCCTGCCGTCCTGTGATCTGCGACACGGGGTACTACACCGACTTTGTGATCTCCACCACCTGGCGAAGGATCATGAAGCCGGATGAGGGGTGATCTTCGTACGCAAAGCGGCCGCGCGATCACGAGACGTGACATCTGGCGTTGTTGTTGCTGGTCAAGGCGATGCTCCTCTAACAATCAGACGCCTCGCCCAGCAAATTGGCAATGGACGGCAGAGGGGTGATAAGGGGATCCGCCCCACTTCGGGTCACCCGCGCGAGGGGCTCACGAGGAGCGATGTGGACGCGTGCCCACATTTACGACCTTCCGAACGAAACACCCCCACCGCGCCGACCGCCCCGCCATCGACGCCGCCGCGCACGCCGGCCGCTCGTATGCCCACCTCGCCACGGGCGTGCTGTGACCTGCGTCACCTCGCCAGGCCTTCAATAAAACCGGGCTTGGCCATCGGTGTGAACGGATGGTAGGCGGCGGGCAATTCGGGCGAATTACTGAAAGCCCGTGATCACAGCGCTGATCACGCGTGACCGATTTGCCCGTTACGGCGTCAATAAGGGTCATCCGAAAGCGGATTCACAGATTCCGAACGTAACTGTGTCGCAACACACGTTTCTTGAAGGAAACCCAGGTGCCCTGATAGCGCTAGTACTCATGTCCCTCACCGCTCACATACCCAGCCACCGGAAGCCCCGCCGAAGCGCCCCGAAATCGGCACTGCGGGCCGGAGTTGCCGGTGGCGTCCTCAGCACCATCGCGGTCGCAGGCGCTGCCGGTCCTGCCCAGGCCGAGCCGGTGACCCAGACCATCGAGATGCCCACCCTCACCTCCGGGCTCTCCACCGCCGTCGCCGCGTCCGCCGAGGCCACGCAGCAGGTCGCCCTGGACCTGGAGACGCAGGCCCAGGAGGACGCCGCGGCCACCAGCGCGGCCAAGGCCGCCACGAAGGCCAAGGCCGAGGCGGTCCGCAAGGCTGAGGCCAAGAAGAAGGCGGAGGCGGCCGCCAAGGCCAAGGCGGAGGCCGCCCTGCGCGCCTCCCGCTCCGAGGCCCGTACGACGCTCAGCACGTCCAGCACGTCCGGCTCCACCGCCGTGGCGTCCTCCTCGTCGAGCGCCACCGGCTCCGCCGCCTCCGTCGTCGCGTTCGTCCAGGCCCAGGTCGGCGACGCGTACGTGTCCGGCGGTACCGGCCCCAACTCCTGGGACTGCTCCGGCCTGGTCCAGGCCGCGTTCCGCACGGTGGGCGTCGACCTGCCGCGCGTCTCGCAGGCCCAGTCGACCGCCGGCACCCAGGTCTCGCTGAGCAACCTCCAGCCGGGCGACATCCTGTACTGGGGCGGCGCGGGCTCCGCCTACCACGTCGGCGTCTACGTGGGCGGCGGCCAGTTCGTCGGTGCGCAGAACCCGAGCACCGGCGTGGTGCTGCGCCCGCTCAGCTACGACCCGCCGTCGGGCGCGGTCCGCGTTCTCTGATTCACAAGCGCGCGAACACCACGAAGGGCCGTCACTCCCCCGCTCGGGAGCGACGGCCCTTCGTCGTGGAACGGCGGGCCGGGTGCTGTCGCCGGCGCCCCGGTACCTTTTCCGTTCCCGGATCCGCCTGCGCGCGGTCCCGGGCGGGGTAGCTTCGCTGGTCTCCCTGCCTCACACGCCTCACCGAGATCGCCGGCGCCTCGCCCGTGCACCGGGCGAGAACACGAAAAGAAGTGGTGGTCAGACCTTCGGGGCCACCTTGGTTCCGCCGAGACAGGGATGCGTCGGGAACGGCCCTCTACAGCGATGCCCAGGCAGCGTATGTGCATGCACAGGGAGATTTTTCCTACCACCGGTGTTACGTTTTAGATATGAGTAGCGACGTAGCCCACCAGGCACCCGAGCGGGCCGGTAAGAGATCCGTCTCGCTGGCGCAGTCGTTGATCAAGGAAGTCGAGGAGCGGACCGGGAAGAACGGCTTCTCCTCCGTCGTGGCCGAAGCCCTGGAGGAGTGGCTCGCCGCGGCCAAGCTCCGCGAGGTCGTGGCAGCTGACCGCAAGGCATTCGGCTCCGTCTCCGCCGAAGCGCGGCGGCAGGCGGAACAAGAGTGGTGAGCAAGCGCCTCAAGATCAAGGCCAAGAGTGAGGGCACGCTCGTCCTGGATGCCCAAGGCCTCTCTCTGCACGTCGACGGCGACGAGGGCATGCGTGCGCGAATCGAAGTCGCCCAGCAGAGCGGCCGACGTGTGGCACTGTCCGCCCTGACGCCCTTGGAAGTGCGCCGAAGCGGGGAGGCCGCCAAGCGGCTTCAGTTCCTCCTGTCCCGGTTCGACGTGAAACCGGTCAGCGACGCGGTGATAGACGCCGCGGAGAGACTTCTCGACACCTCGGGCCTCGACGGACACGAATGCCTGGTCGACGCACTCGTGGTCGCCACGGCCGTGCTCTGCACGCCCCCGGTACTGCTCGTGACGTCCGACAAGTCGCACATCCCGGCCCTGTGCAAGGCCGCCGAGAAGCTCCCCGGCTCGCCAAGGGTGAAGATCGTCAATGTCTGAGGGTCAAGCCGTCGTGAACGTGGTCGAGCAACGACTCAAGGTCTGGTTCAGGTTCGTGCCCCGGGAGGGTTGGCTCCCCCAAGACACCGAGGGTTTGTGGGCTGACCGACTCAGTGCCGACACCGCCCGGGTACAGAACGTCGCCTTTCTGCAGGACGGCGTCGCCACGGGTGACATAGTGCGGTTCCGGACGGACGCCAAGGGGATGCATTGGGCCGTGGGCCGGGTCAGCGCGTCCGGCAACTGCACGATCCGGGTGGTACCCATCCCCTCCGGGCCACTGGGCCGCAGTGCTCGGGCAGTACACGAGCGCCTCTCGGTGTTCGGGCTCGGCGGCGAGGTGTTCAGCGAGGACTTCCCGATGGTGGCCTTCAACGTGCCGGCCGACGCCGACCACGCGGGGATCAAGGCCCTCTTGGCCCGCGGCGAGGCGGAAGCGTGGTGGCACTTCGAGGTGGGCTGCGGCACTGACGCCTGGCGGGACGCCTGACCGTCACAAGAGCCCCCGGTTCGCCTGCCTCAGATCTGCGGCAGGCGAACCAGTGACGTCAAACGCGACGGCGTTGATGTCAAACGCAACGGCGTTGATGTCAAACGGTTTGAATGATCAAGCTTTGGGGGCCACCTTCGAGAGGCCGTTGATGATGCGGTCCATCGCGTCGCCGCCGGTCGGGTCGGTGAGGTTGGCGAGCATCTTCAGCGTGAACTTCATCAGCAGCGGGTGCGTCAGACCGCGCTGGGTGGCGATCTTCATGACCTTCGGGTTGCCGATGAGCTTCACGAAGGCGCGGCCCATCGTGTAGTAGCCGCCGTAGGTCTCCTTCAGGATCTTCGGGTAGCTGTGCAACGCCAGTTCGCGCTGGGCGGAGGTCGCGCGGGCGTGCGCCTGGACGATGACGTCCGCGGCGATCTGGCCCGACTCCATGGCGTACGCGATGCCTTCGCCGTTGAACGGGTTGACCATGCCGCCCGCGTCACCGACGAGCAGCAGCCCCTTGGTGTAGTGCGGCTGGCGGTTGAACGCCATGGGGAGCGCGGCGCCGCGGATCGGCATCGTCATGTTCTCCGGGGTGTAGCCCCAGTCCTCCGGCATGGACGCGCACCACGCCTTGAGGACCTCCCGCCAGTCCAGCTCCTTGAAGGCGGACGACGAGTTGAGGATGCCGAGGCCGACGTTGGACGTGCCGTCGCCCATACCGAAGATCCAGCCGTAGCCGGGCAGCAGCCGGTCCTGGGGGCCGCGCCGGTCCCACAGCTCCAGCCAGGACTCCAGGTAGTCGTCGTCATGGCGCGGGGAGGTGAAATACGTACGGACCGCGACACCCATCGGGCGGTCCTCGCGGCGGTGCAGGCCCATGGCGAGCGACAGCCGGGTGGAGTTGCCGTCGGCGGCGACGACGAGCGGGGCATGGAAGGTGACCGGGGTCTTCTCCTCGCCGAGCTTCGCGTTCACACCGATGATGCGGCCGGTGCGCTCGTCGGTGATCGGGGCGCCGACATTGCACCGCTCGTAGAGCCGGGCGCCCGCCTTCTGCGCCTGGCGTGCCAGCTGCTCGTCAAAGTCGTCGCGCTTGCGAACCAGTCCGTAGTCCGGATATGAGGCGAGATCCGGCCAGTCCAGCTGCAGCCGGACGCCGCCGCCGATGATGCGCAGCCCCTTGTTGCGCAGCCAGCCGGCCTCTTCGGAGATGTCGATGCCCATGGCGACGAGCTGCTTGGTGGCGCGCGGGGTGAGACCGTCGCCGCAGACCTTCTCGCGCGGGAAGGCGGTCTTCTCCAGCAGGAGAACGTCGAGTCCGGCCTTGGCGAGGTAGTACGCGGTCGTGGAGCCGGCTGGGCCTGCCCCGACGACGATCACATCCGCGCTGTGTTCGGACAGGGGCTCGGTCACGGTCGGATCTCCCGAAGACTCGAAATCGCGTGCCGCGCGGCACATGTCCCGTGCAGTCTATGGGTGCCTGCTGGCCAACTTTCCGAAGGGCTCCGTGTCAGGGGCGTACGCCCCTGTGCAGTGCCACGACACCGCCCGTCAGATCGCGCCAGGCCACCTTCGACCAGCCCGCCTTCTGCAGCAGCTGCGCGAGCCCGGCCTGATCGGGCCAGGCGCGGATCGACTCGGCGAGATAGACGTACGCGTCGGGGTTGGACGACACCGCGCGCGCGACCGGCGGCAGTGCCCGCATCAGGTACTCGGTGTAGACCGTGCGGAACGGCGCCCAGGTCGGCTGCGAGAACTCGCAGATGACCACGCGGCCGCCCGGCTTCGTCACGCGGTACAGCTCGCGCAGTGCCCCATCCGTGTCCTGGACGTTGCGCAGCCCGAAGGAAATCGTCACCGCGTCGAACGTCTCGTCGCGGAACGGCAGCTTCGTGGCGTCGCCCGCCGTGAACGGCATCCACGGGTGACGCTTCTTGCCGACCTGCAGCATGCCGACGGAGAAGTCACACGGCACGACGTACGCGCCGGTCGCGGCGAACGGCAGCGAGGACGTAGCCGTGCCCGCAGCCAGGTCGAGGACCTTTTCCGCGGGGCGGGCGTGCACCGCCTTCGCGACTTCCTTGCGCCACAGCCGGGCCTGGCCGAGCGACAGCACATCGTTGGTGAGGTCGTAGTTCGCCGCCACGTCGTCGAACATCGAAGCGACTTCGTGCGGCTGCTTGTCCAGGGATGCTCGGGTCACCCACCCATTCAAGCAGCCCGGCCGCGGACACCTCGCGCCGGTCGTGCGTCGGCCCCCGGAGCCGCTCGAAAGCCGGCTTCAACCTTTTGGGCGCGAGGCGACTCAGTACAGGGGTGAGAGACCACCGAGGAACCGGAGAGGGGGACAGATGACCGCAGACCGCAGTCGGGACTCCACCGGCTTCGAGGAGTTCGCCCGGGCGAACCAACGGCGTCTGTACCGGACCGCATATCTGCTGTGCGGTGATGCGGAGAGCGCCCGCGATCTGACGCAGACGACGCTCGCCAAGCTGTTCCAGCACTGGCACCGGGCGAGCGCCGCCGACCATCCCGCCGCCTATGCGCGCACCGTCCTCACCCGGACGTATCTCGCCGAACGCCGACGGCGGCTCCGCGACTTCCTGGCCCACAGCCGGGTCGACACCCCGCCGCCCGTGGTGGGTCCCGAGTTGACGGTGACGCTGCTGTCCGCCCTGGCCGAACTGCCGCCCCGCGCCCGGGCGATGGTCGTCCTGCGCTACTGGGAGGACCTGGGTGTGCAGACGGTCGCCGAGCTGCTGCGCTGCAGCGAATCCACCGTCAAGAGCCAGTGCTCGCGCTCGCTCGCCACGCTGCGTACGCGGCTGGGCGACCCGCACCTCTACACCACCCGCAGCTGAGGAGAACCGTCATGGACATGCTTTCGGAAGGCGCGCCGGAGGAGACCGGGACGCAGCGGATCAGGGAGGCGATGACGGAGGCGGCCGAGGGGGCGCCACCGCTGCCGGACCTGGTGCCGATCGCGCTCGCCGAGGGGCGCAGGCGTCGCACCAGGGCGCGGGCGGCCATCGGCGCGGGGGTGGCCGGGGTGGTGGCGCTCGGGGTGTTCGGTGCGACGCTGCCGTCCTGGGGCACGGGCAACGGCGCCGGCAGTGGTACGGGCAACGGCACCGCACAGGTCGGGGCGCCCGCCCCGGGCCGCAGCGACGGGACTGCCTCGCCCGCCCCCACCGGGCCCGCGAGCGACTTCGTCAAGCCGACCCCCGTTCCCACCGAGCCGCTGCGCACGCCGGTGCACGTCGAGCCCACCCCGGGCGAGTCGTCCATGGCGGACCTGCCCCCCGCCGAGCGCAGGCGGATGGAACAGTTCCAGCAGGTCGCGGCGGCGTTGTTCGACACGATGCTGCCGGCGGCGTTCGGTACCGTCCGCCCGGTCGATCTGGCGGTCAGCCGGTACCAGGGCGCGTCCCAGGGCAGCGTCTTCCCCGTCGTCTTCTCCGTACGCCCCACCGGTGACTCGTCCGGCGGCCCGGAGGTCCCCTGCCAGTACGACCCGATGAAGAAGTACCGGTGCGAGAAGGCACAGCTGCCCGGCGGCATCGTGGCCCGCACCGTCACCGCGACCGGGAACTCGAAGGGCGGGAAGGACATCGTCGGTGTGAGTGTCCGCTTCGAGTTCGGCCACAGCACCGTCCTCCTCTCGGCGGACGGCGACGACTCCTCCATGGTCTCGGCGCCGGTCACCATGGACCAGTTGCTCCACATCGCACGGGACTCCCGCTTCCTGAACCTGGTGCGATACGCGGACGCGAACCCGATGGAGCCGAAGCAGGAGTCCGTCCGTGGCGGGTGAGGCACGGGGCCGCAGGGCGCGTGGCCGCGGCCGCGGCGCGACCCGGCGCGCCCGCCGCCGACGGACCCGGATACGGGTGCTGGGCGCCGTGCTGGTGCCGGGCGCGCTGCTCTGCGGGGCGCTGGTGTGGGGGCCGTGGGGCGGTGGGGACGGGGCGTCGGCGGCGTCGAACACCCCGTCGGTCCGGCCGTCTGTGACCCGGTCGGCCACGGCCGTCGAACCCGACTCCCGTTCCGTGCCCCGCAGTCCGGAACCCGCCGGCTCGACGGCCGGCTCCCACGACGGCAAGAAGGAGCGGTCGGCCGGGACGCGGAACCCGTCCGGGTCCGTGCCCGGCCACGGCTCCGGCACGTTCGTCACCGCCGCCCCGGCGTCCGCAGCCGCTCATGGCACGGGCACGGTCCACGACTACCGCGTCGAGGTGGAGCGGGGCAGCGGTCTGACCGCCGGTCCGGCCGCCGCCGCGGTCTCCGGGGTGCTCGCCGACCCCCGCGGCTGGACCCGCACCGGGCATGACGCGTTCCGGCAGGTCGGCTCGGGCCCGGCCGGTCTGGTGATCCGTATCGCGACGCCGGACACCGTCGACCGGCTCTGCGGGGCGTACGGGCTGCACACGCGGGGCGAGGTCAACTGCCGCGTCGGCAGCACGGTCGTGGTGAACCTGAAGCGGTGGACGCAGGGCTCGCCGCAGTTCGGCGGGCCGCTCGCCGAGTACCGGGCGCTGATCATCAACCACGAGGTCGGCCACTGGCTGGGCCACGGCCACGAGACCTGTCCGGGGCCGGGACGCCCCGCGCCCGCGATGATGCAGCAGATCGACGGGTTACGGGGGTGCGTCGCCAACGCCTGGCCGTACACGGCCACGGGCAGGTACATAAGTGGCCCGTCCGTTCCCTGACGGGCGCCCTAGGGCGTGTTTCGAAAGTCCCGCCTGCCTGGCGACGCCTGGCCCGCGCGCTCGCTGCGTTGTCGGGCTCGCCCCGATACGACCGGTATCGGGGCACCCCTCCGTCTTGCGATCGCACGCACCAGACGCCGCCTGGCCCGCCCTACGGGCGGACGACGCTCCTTTCGAAACACGCCCTAGCGCCGCCGGTACACCAGCCGCCCGCCCAGCACCGTGGCGATGCACGCCCCGGCGCCCACCGCACAGAGCGCGTCCTCGTCCGGTACGTCGAAGACGGCGAGGTCGGCGCGGCCGCCGACGGTGAGCGGGCCGTGCACGGAGCCGGGCAGGCCGTGGCCCTCCGCGAACGGGTCCAGGCTCGGTGCGCCGACCAGGATGCCGGGGGCGGCGACGGCCGAAACCTCGGTCAGCCCCGAGCGGTCCACGGCGGTGCGGACGACCGGGTCGTGGAACCGGCCCGCGAGGTGTGTGGTGCCGTGCCGCAGCATCTGCTGCAACCCGCGCCGTACGCTGCCCGCCCACCGCGCCGCGTCCATCTCGCCGGCCAGCCGTTCGAACGCCTCGCCCCACAGCGGCCGGTCACCGAGCTCGTCCGCCTCGCGCGGGTCGGGGTGGTAGCAGCGGGTCAGCAGCCAGACTGCGTGCCACTGCCGCAGACCGGGCGTCAGGACGCCCGGCCACTGGCGGACCCGGGCAGCAGGGTGGGCGGCGACGACCTCGTCGTACGGTCCGAGGGCGACGATCCGGTCGCCGTCCACGGCGACCGCGCCCTGCGCGACGGCAGCCGCGCCGACCGGAAGAACCAGCGGCGCGGCGTGAACGGTCAGCACGACAGCCCCAGGCCGACCGGTACATGGGGGGCGGCGGCGCGGGGCTGGGTGCGCACATCTGCCGCGTTGTCGTCAATCACCACGGCTCCGCCATGCCTCAATCCTCCGTCTTGCAGCTGCACGCACCCAGCCCCGCTCCTTCTCCCACCGCCCATGTGCCGGTCGGCCTCAGTTGGCGCTGAGGAGCTTGAGCTCCGGGTGTGCGGTGCCGCCCTCGATCGCGGTGGACGAGATGTGCGAAACGACGCGCTCGTCGACCGGGTCGTTCGCCGGGTCGTCGTGGACGACGAGGTGCTCGTACGTCGTGGCGCGCTGCGCCGGGACCCGGCCCGCCTTGCGGATCAGGTCGATGATCTCCAGTCGGTTGGAGCGGTGCTTGGCACCGGCGGAGGAGACGACGTTCTCCTCCAGCATGATCGAGCCGAGGTCGTCGGCGCCGTAGTGCAGCGACAGCTGACCGACCTCCTTGCCGGTCGTCAGCCAGGAGCCCTGGATGTGGGCGACGTTGTCGAGGAAGAGCCGGGCGATGGCGATCATCCGCAGGTACTCGAAGAGCGTGGCCTGCGTCCGGCCCTTCAGGTGGTTGTTCTCCGGCTGGTACGTGTACGGGATGAACGCGCGGAAGCCACCGGTCCGGTCCTGTACGTCGCGGATCATCCGCAGGTGCTCGATGCGCTCGGCGTTGGTCTCGCCGGTGCCCATCAGCATCGTGGAGGTGGACTCGACACCGAGCCGGTGCGCCGCCTCCATGATCTCCAGCCAGCGCTCGCCGGACTCCTTGAGCGGGGCGATCGCCTTGCGCGGCCGGGCCGGCAGCAGCTCGGCGCCGGCGCCGGCGAAGGAGTCAAGACCGGCGGCGTGGATCCGCTGGATGGCCTCCTCCACGGAGACCTTGGAGATCCGGGCCATGTGCTCGACCTCGGAGGCGCCCAGCGAGTGGATGACCAGCTGCGGGAACGCCTTCTTGATCGCGGAGAAGTGCTCCTCGTAGTACTCGACGCCGTAGTCCGGGTGGTGTCCTCCCTGGAACATGATCTGCGTGCCGCCGAGCTCGACGGTCTCCGCGCAGCGGCGCAGGATGTCGTCGAGGTCGCGGGACCAGCCCTTGGCGGTGTCCTTCGGTGCGGCGTAGAAGGCGCAGAACTTGCAGGCCGTGACGCACACGTTGGTGTAGTTGATGTTGCGCTCGATGATGTACGTCGCGATGTGCTCCGTACCGGCGTAGCGGCGTCGGCGCACGGCGTCGGCGGCCGCGCCCAGCGCGTGCAGGGGTGCCGACCGGTAGAGGTCGAGGGCCTCCTCCGGAGTGATCCGGCCGCCTTCGGCGGCTCGGTCGAGGATGGGCTGGAGGTCGGCCTTCTCGGTCACCGGGCTGTCACCTTTCGGCGGTTTTTCAACGGATCCATGGACCGGTTCAGCCTACGCCAGCCCCTCCCGGGGTCAGTTGCCGGACCGGGCGAGTGTGCCGTACGGAAGCCCCGCGCCCCGCTCCTCGGACCGGAAGCGGAGTGTGCCGTCCCCGGTGAGGGTGAAGGTGACGTCGGTCGTGGTCTGCGTGCAGAGCCCGGCGGTTCCGGGCCGGTCCGGGTCGGCGCGCTCCCGCAGCGTCAGTTCCTCGGCGGTGCCGGAGGAGAGCTTCGCGATGCTGTTGCAGCTGACGGTCACTCCGAGGGCAGAGAAGGTGGTGTTCATACGGACGACGTCCGTGCCCTTCTTCCCCTCGGTGAACACCGCGGTGAGGGTGCCGTGCGGCTGCCCGGTCGTCTTCTCGGTCAGCGGCCCCGTCCAGGTACCGACGAACGTCTTGGGCAGCGCGGTGACCTGGCCCGCACCGTCGTATCCCTCGTCCGCCGGGTTCGGCGACGCGCCGGAGGACGCGGCAGGGGGCTGGGCGACCCCGCCGTGCTCGGCGTCGCTGCCACCGACGCCCGGCAGCAGGTCGAGGAGGAGGGCGCCGCCGACGGTCACGGCGGCGAGCGCGCCCGCCACGGCGAGGGCGACGGTGCAGCTGAGCCTGCGGCCGCGGTTCCGGCCGGTGGGGCCGGGTCCGGAGCCGGCGCCGACGGTGACGGAGAACCGTGAATCGGGGGTACGGAGGCCGGGGAGCCCGCCCGGGTCGTGGTCCCCGGCCTCGGACGGCGGGAACGTCCGGGCCGGCTCGATCGGCGGCCCGAACACTCCGGGCGCGCCGTTGCTGTCGGCGGAGCCGTAGGCGGTGAGGGAGGCTTTGCTGAACGGCACCGGTCCCGACTGCACAGGCCCGTCCTGCGGCTCCAGGTCCAGCAGCGCCACTGCCGAGCGGCTGACCTCGCGCACCAGCGGTCCGGGCAGCCAGCCCGCCGCCACCGCAGCCGCCGCCCCGCCGGGTGCCAGCTGCCGGGCGAGCTCCGTCGGGGTGGGCCGACACGCCGGGTCCTTCGCCAGGCACGTGGCGATCACGTCCCGCAGTTCGCCCTCGATCTCACCCAGCTCCGGCTCCTCGTGCACCACCTTGTAGAGGAGTACCGCCGAGGAGTCGCCGAGGAAGGGGGCGTCGCCCGTCGCCGCGTACGCGAGCACCGCACCGAGTGAGAAGACATCGGCGGCCCCCGAGATCTCCAGACCCCGGATCTGCTCCGGGGCCATGTAGCCGGGCGAGCCGACCGAGACCCCGGTGGAGGTGAGCGAGGCGGTGGCGTCGATCGCCCGGGCGATGCCGAAGTCGATGAGGCGGGGGCCGTCGAGGGCGAGCAGGACGTTGGACGGCTTCACGTCGCGGTGGATGAGCCCCTGCCCGTGCACGGCGGCCAGGGCCTCCGCGAGTCCGGCGCCCAGGGTCCGTACCGCCTGCTCGGGCAGTGGCCCGTGCTCGGTGACCGCGGCCGACAGCGGCGGCCCGGCGACATAGCCGGTGGCGACCCACGGCACGGGTGCGTCCGGATCGGCGTCCAGGACGGGCGCCGTCCACTGGGCGCCGATCCGCCGCGCCGCGTCGACCTCGCGCCGGAACCGGGCACGGAACTGTTCGTCGAGTGCGAAGTGCGGATGGACGACCTTGACCGCGACGGTGCGTCCGCCCGCACTGCGTCCCAGATACACCCGGCCCATGCCGCCCGCACCCAGTCTGCCGAGTAACCGGTAGGCACCGATGGTGAGCGGTTCGCCGGCTTCCAGCGGCTGCATACGGACTCCCCCTGTGGACCGGCCGGACCTCCGAGCGAAGCCTAGTGCCCCTCCCGGCACCAGGGCCTGTTCTGAGTTCCCCGTTGTTCGCGCGAAGCGCGGGCGCAGCGGTGGTCGGTGCGTGCGATCGGCGTGCGGTGTCGCAGGTCATGTGGCGGAGCCACCTGTCCTGCGGGGCCGTGCGGCGAGTGTGCGTGCCGGGCGCCGGGGCGCAGGCAGGGAACTCAGAACCGGCCCTAATGCCGTGACTGGCGATGTTTGCGCTGGTGAGGGTGTGACATCAGCTCGGCCCGTCCTCGGAGGTCGCGACGTGTTGGAGCGTGGCGGTGAGGTCGGTGAGGTCCTGGCCCCTGAAGTGGTCGACGAGGTGTCGTCGCACGCTGACCAGAAACGCCGGCCAGGCCTGTTCGAGGCGGGCGAGGCCGGTGTCGGTCAGAGCGGCGTTCCATCCACGCCCGTCCTGGGCGCACTTGGTGCGCTCGACCCAGCCCTGCTTCTCCAGCCGGGTGACGACGCGGGTCATGCCGCTGAGGGAAATGCTGCAGGCGGCGGCGAGCTCGCTCATCCGCATCGCTTTCCCGGGCGTCTCGGACAGGTGCATCAGGGGCGTGTACTCGGAGAGCGGAAGCCCGGCTTCGCGCACGATGTCGGCGTCGACCGCGCGTGGCAGTGCCAGCATGACGCGGCTCAGCTCACGCACGAACGCCTCCTCGCTCGGGGTGAGGGGCTGCAAGGGCTGCTGGTCGGAGGGCATTTCCTCACCTTAACTCCTTGACGAGTCAAGGAGCCATGGGGAGTGCGAAACGGCCCTGCCCCTACACCCCCACCGACGCGCCTCCATCGACACGCCCCATCAAGTACTTGACGCGGCAAGCGGTTCGCTATGTACTTCACCCGTCAAGCATTTGCTTGACGGGGCAAGCACCTGCCGGGCTGCGCGGCAAGAGAACAGAGAGGGTCACCATGACCAAGATCGGCATCATCCTCGGAAGCACCCGCCCCGGACGGAACGGCGAGGCCGTCGCCCGCTGGGTGCACGAGAGCGCAGCCCGGCGCACCGACGCCGAGTTCGAACTCGTCGACCTGGCGGACCACAAGCTCCCGCTGCTCGACGAGGCCTACCCCCCGTCGATGGGCCAGTACGCCCAGCCGCACACCCAGGCCTGGGCGGAGAAGATCGCGTCCTTCGACGGCTACGTGATCGTCACCCCCGAGTACAACCGCTCGGTGCCCGGCGCGCTGAAGAACGCCATCGATTTCCTCTACGCCGAGTGGACCAACAAGGCCGTCGGCTTCGTCAGCTACGGCGCGACCGGCGGCACCCGCGCCGTGGAGCACCTGCGCCTCATCGCCGGCGAACTCCAGATGGCCGACGTGCGCTCCCAGGTCGCCCTCTCCCTCTTCAACGACTTCGAGAACTTCAGCGCCTTCAAGCCCATCGACGCCCAGCACGACGCCCTCACCACCACCCTCGACCAGGTCATCACGTGGACCAACGCCCTCGCCCCACTGCGCTCCCGCTGACCCCACGCCCCCGACAACTCACCCACCAGGAGTTCGCATGGCCGCCAAGAAGCCCATCGAGGCCGCATCCGACCCCACCCCGAGCCGGCGCAGGATGATCGGCACCATCACCGGTCTCGGCGCCGCCGCGGCCCTCGCCACCGTCGCCACTCCGGCCGAGGCCCAGAGCCAGGAATCGTACGGAGCCCCGTCCGGCTCGCGCCTCTCGCCGCGGCAGGTCGCCGCGGCGTTCTACGCCAGCTACAACGGGGACCTGGCCGCCGGCTTCGAGCGGTACATCTCGAAGGACCTCGTGCTCCACGGGTTCGACGGCCCCAACGAGCGCTCGGCCTGGGTCGCGGGCGACCTCGAACTGAAGGCGTCGCTCACCGGCTACCGCCTGGACGTGTTCGACCAGATCACGGAGGGCACCAAGGTGGTCACCCGCTGGAGCCTCGGCGGCGTCCACACGGGGACGATCCTGGGAATCCCCCCGTCCGGCCGCGAGGTCCACCTCAGCGGCATCTCGATCGACCGCGTCGTGGGCGGCCAGTCAGTCGAGCACTGGTCGGAGGGGAACTTCGGCAGGTTCCTGCAGATACTCCGCGGCGAGAACACCTGACGCAACGTCACCGGCACAGCCCCGCGCGGGGAAAGTGCGGGACATCCTCGCCCGTGGCGTTCATTCCAGGTTCCCGGGTGCGGTGTCCGGGCGGCAGTGGTGCATGCCCGAACACCGGCGACGAGGGCCTGGAGCCGCCTGGCCCGGGTGACGGGCGCGGGTGACGGGCGCGGGTGTTTCTCGCCGCGTAACATCCGCCGCCGTGGACCTCGACGGGCGGGGCGCTCCGGCCGATGCCCCGCTCGACGACCCGGTCCGGAGTGGGCGGGACATCGGACTCATTCATCCAGGGGGCGGAAGTCGTGCGATCGCAGAGAAACCACCGGCCGATTTCACCCCTATGGGAACGAACCGCGGTTTTCGACACAGCAAAAGACGCGAATGAGTCGTTCACTCGATCGAATCCGGGACTCGACCTGGACTCACCCCGTACACCGTCCGCTATTCGGGGCAGGACGTGCGAGCTGTCCGACCGCGGCATTCGTGGCATTCGCCGTAAAGGAATCCACAGGGCAGTGCGATAAACAGCACGGGAGGGAACGGGGAAGCCAGAAGAAGGTGCAGTATTCACCTGTCGCCCGGGCCCATTCCCCCGCGCAGTGGCCGGTGCCGGATCAGTTGTCGAGCAGCTCGACGTTCACGTCCACCGGGAAACCGGTCGTCGCCCCGGTCCGGCGGGCGAACTCACGTACGCCCGACAGCTGGTCCGGACCGAAGCGGAAGTCCAGCGTCGTGAAGTACCGCTCCAGCAGCTCCGCGTCGAAGACCTCCCACCGCGCCGCCGTCTCGGCGACCTTGGCGACCTCTTCCAGCGACAGGTCCCGCGAGGCGAGGAACGCCCGGTGCACCTCCTCCACCACGGCCGGGTGCGCGGCCAGATAGTCCTTGCGCGCCGCCCAGACCGCGAAGACGAACGGCAGCCCCGTCCACTCCTTCCACATCTGCCCCAGGTCATGGACCTGCAGACCGAGGCGCGGCGCGTCGTGCAGCGAGGCGCGCAGCGCGGCATCGCCGATCAGCACGGCGGCGTCCGCCTCCTGCATCATCAGGCCGAGGTCGGGCGGGCAGGTGTAGTAGTCGGGCGTCACCTCGTACCGCTCGGCGAGCAGCAGCTGAGCGAGTCGTACGGAGGTGCGCGAGGTCGAACCGAGTGCCACCCGGGCCCCGTCGAGCTGCTCCAGGGGCAGCTGCGACACGATCACGCACGACATGACGGGCCCGTCGCAGCCGACCGCGATATCGGGGAAGGCGACGAGCTGATCGGCGTTGCGCAGGTACTCGACGAGGGTGATGGGGCCGATGTCGAGGTCACCGCGTACCAGTTGCTCGCTGAGCTTCTCCGGGGTGTCCTTCGACAGCTCCAGGTCGAGCAGGGTTCCGGTCCGCGCCAGGCCCCAGTAGAGGGGGAGGCAGTTCAGGAACTGGATGTGGCCGACGCGCGGCCTGCTGCGACGGTCGTCGCCTGCTGCGGGAGAGACGGTTGAATTGTCCACGTCGCGAGGCTAGACCCGTGCGGGCATCCCGCCACCACCGGGGCGCGGAGGGGCCCGCCCGGTCCCGCGCCTCCGCGCCTGCCGGTCCCGCGCCTCCGCGCCTGCCGGTCCTGCGCCCCGGCGTGTCCCCCGCGGCCACCTCCGCGCCACCCGAACGACATCCCCAAGCCCCCTTCTGACCGCTATCTCCGTCAGTCTCTCGGCAGGGCAATCAAACATCCGGGTGAAGTGATCTTTCCCTCTACCGTTCCGCACACGCTGCGTGCTAGGCTCAACGCAAGTTGCAGTTTGGTTTCCCTTGCAGTACAGAGCCTGCGGAGCATGTAACCCGCAGGCTTTTGTAGTTTTCAGACTTCTTTGCAGGTTCTGGAGCAGGGCAACCCTTTGGCCCAAGGAGGGCTTATGGCTACCGGAACCGTCAAGTGGTTCAACGCTGAAAAGGGCTTCGGCTTCATCGCCCAGGACGGCGGCGGCCCGGATGTCTTCGTCCACTACTCCGCGATCAACGCGTCCGGGTTCCGCTCCCTCGAGGAGAACCAGGTCGTGAACTTCGACGTCACTCAGGGGCCGAAGGGCCCGCAGGCTGAGAACGTCAGCCCGGCCTAGTTGCCCGGGTCGGCCGATCGCGGCCGGCATGCAGTACCCAAGGAGCCCCGCTCCCCCGCCTCGGCGGGGAGCGGGGCTCCTGCCTTGTGATGGCCCGCTCGGTGCCGCCGCGGACGGGCGCTTGACCTTGACACCGTGTGAGGGCGTGCACTGGGAGACATCATGTTCACCATCGGAGATTTCGCCAGGTACGGACGGGTGTCGGCCCGGATGCTGCGTCACTACGACGCCATCGGACTCCTGCTTCCCGACCGCACCGACCCCGCGACCGGCTACCGCTACTACGGTGCCGCTCAGCTCGCCCGCCTCAACCGCATCATCGCTCTCAAGGATCTCGGCTTCACGCTCCAGCAGGTGCAGGCCGTCCTCGACGAGCAGGTCGGACCCGAGGAGCTCCGCGGAATGCTGCGACTGCGGCAGGCGGAGCTGGAGGCGGCCATGGCCGCAGCGGCGGCGCGGCTGGCGCAGGTCGAGGCGAGACTCCGGTCGATCGAGAGCGAGGGGCACATGCCCATGGACGACGTTGTGATCAAGAACGTTCCCGCGGTACGGGTGGCGGAGCTGACGGGGACCGCGTCCGGCTACGAGCCGCAGGCCATCACTGCGGTGATCGGACCGCTGTACGACCGGCTGTTCCCGCTGCTGGAGGCGGCCGGAATCAGCCCCACCGGCCCGGGCATCGCGCGCTACGAGGACGCCCCGGCGGGCGACGGCGCGATCACAGTGCACGCAGGGGTGACGGTCTCCGCCCCGGTCGGCCCGGTCGGCGACACCGGCGTCACGGTGGTCGACCTGCCCGCGTTCGAGGCGGCGACCATCGTCCACCGCGGTTCGATGGACGGGGTTCTCACCACCGAGCAGACGCTGGCCCGCTGGCTGGACACCAACGGGTACCGGTCACTGGGGTACACCCGGGAGATCAACCTGGAGTGCCCGGAGGACAAGGACACGTGGGTGACGGAGCTCCAGGAACCGGTGACCAGGGCCTGACGACGGCCCGTGGGGCCCGCCGGAGACGGTGGGCCCCACGCCGTACCCACCCGCCGGTGGCGCCCGTGCCGTACCACCCGCGGGCGGGCCTACGGCCTCACGCCCCCGGCCCCGCCCACAGTCCCTCGTCCGTGAGCCCCAGCAGATCGATGGCGTTGCGGCGCACGATCCGGTCCACCACGTCCGGGTCCAGGTGCCCCATCTGTGCCTCTCCGACCTCGCGCGACTTGGGCCAGGTCGAGTCCGAGTGCGGGTAGTCGGTCTCGTACAGGACGTTTCCGACGCCGATCGCGTCCAGGTTCTTCAGCCCGAACGCGTCATCGAAGAAGCACCCGTACACGTGCTCGGCGAAGAGCTCCGACGGCGGCCGGTGCACCTTGTCGGCGACACCGCCCCAGGCCCGGTTCTCCTCCCAGACCACGTCGGCCCGTTCCAGGATGTACGGGATCCAGCCGATCTGGCCCTCCGCGTACATGATCCGGAGGTTCGGGAACCGTTCGAACTTGCCGCTCATCAGCCAGTCGACCATCGAGAAGCAGCAGTTGGCGAAGGTGATGGTGGAGCCGACCGCCGGCGGGGCGTCGGCCGAGGTGGACGGCATCTTCGAGGACGAGCCGATGTGCATCGCGATCACGGTGCCCGTCTCGTCGCAGGCCCGCAGGAACGGATCCCACTCGTCCGTATGTATCGACGGAAGTCCCAGATGTGGGGGTATCTCGGAGAACGCGACGGCACGCACCCCGCGCGCGGCGTTCCGCCGGACCTCGTCGGCGGCGAGCTGTGCGTCCCAGAGCGGGACCAGGGTCAGCGGGATCAGCCGGCCCTGCGCGTCGGGGCCGCACCACTCCTCGACCATCCAGTCGTTGTACGCGCGCACGCCGAGCAGTCCGAGTTCACGATCCTTCGCCTCTGTGAACGTCTGGCCGCAGAACCGGGGGAAGGTCGGGAAACAGAGCGCGGACTGGACGTGGTTGATGTCCATGTCGGCGAGCCGGTCCGGGACCGCGTACGAACCGGGGCGCATCTGCTCGTACGTGATGACTTCGAGCTTGATCTCGTCCCGGTCGTAGCCGACGGAGGTGTCGAGCCGGGTGAGCGGTCGGTGCAGATCCTCGTACACCCACCAGTCGCCGATCGGCCCTTCGTCGCCCTTTGCGCCCATCACTGGTGCGAACCTGCCGCCCATGAAGGTCATTTCCTTCAGGGGGGCGCGGACGATGCGCGGGCCCCGGTCGAGGTACTTGGACGGGAGCCGGTCCCGCCAGACATGAGCGGGCTCCACCGTGTGATCGTCCACCGAGATGATCTTCGGGAAGGTCTCCATGTGCACCACGGTAGCGTCGATCTGACGTACCGTCAGCTACCTGGACCGGGGCCTAGGCTTCAAATCGTTGTCGAGGGCTTGCGCAGAGCGTCACCCACTGCTGACGTGTCCACCCATAACAAGGCAGACTGTTGACCGCGATACCAGCGGTAGGTCGTAATCCGGATCCACCCGGACCGCATCGGTGCAGCGGCGGTCATTCCGGGCAGAGACACCAGCGCGACCGACAGGACTGGCGGGGCGAGCAGGACAGGGGGCATCAATGGACCGTGACCACGGGCCACGTGTGCGCGTTCCGGAGCAGCGCGCTGCTCAGCAACAGACGACCGGGACCGGCCTGCGGTTCGCCGTGCTCGGCCCCGTACGCGCCTGGCGTGACGACGAACCGCTGGCGTCCGGCTCGCCGCAGCAGCGGGCCCTGCTGGTCGCGCTGCTGCTGCGCGACGGACGCACGGCCACCGCCGCCGAACTCATCGACGCCATCTGGGGCGACGAGCCCCCGTCCCAGGCGCTCGCCGCCGTACGGACGTACGCGTCCCGGCTGCGCAAGATCCTCGACCCGTCCACCCTGATCAGCGACGCCGGCGGGTACGCGATCCGGACCAGCCCCGACGCGCTCGACCTCACGGTGGCCCAGGAGTTGGCCGCCGGCGCGGAGAAGGCGCGGGCGGGCGGGGACCGGTACCGGGCCCGGACCCTGCTCAACGAGGCACTGGCGCTGTGGGACGGCGAAACACTGGCCTCCGTCCCGGGCCCCTACGCCGAGAACCAGCGCACCAGGCTCGCCGAGTGGCGACTCCAGCTCACCGAGACCCGGCTCGACCTGGATCTGGAGGTCGGCTGCCACGCGGAGGCGGTCTCCGAACTCACCGCACTCACCGCGGCGCACCCGCTGCGGGAGCGGCTGCGCGAACTGCTGATGATCGCCCTGTACCGCAGCGGCCGTCAGGCGGAAGCGCTCGCGGTGTACGCCGACACGCGCCGGCTGCTCGCCGACGAGCTGGGCGTCAACCCGCGCCCCGAGCTCTCGCAGCTCCAGCAGCGGATCCTGCAGGCCGACGAGGACCTGGCCCACCCGGCCGACGAGGCGGCGCCCGCGCCCGCCGCCGTCCGCCCGGCCCAACTCCCGGCGACGGTCGCGGACTTCACCGGCCGCGCCTCCTTCGTACGCGAACTGGGCGACCGGCTGGCGACGGCGGAGGGTTCGGTCATGGCCGTGTCGGCGCTCGCGGGCATCGGCGGCGTCGGCAAGACGACCCTCGCCGTGCACGTCGCCCACCAGGCGCGCCCGCACTTCCCGGACGGCCAGCTCTACGTCGACCTGCAGGGTGCCGGCGCACGGGCGGCGGAGCCGGAGACGGTGCTCGGCGCGTTCCTGCGTGCCCTCGGCACCGCCGACTCGGCGATCCCTGACTCCCTGGAGGAGCGCGCCGCCCTCTACCGCTCCACGCTCGACGGCCGCCGCATCCTGGTCCTCCTGGACAACGCGCACGACGCGGCGCAGATCCGCCCCCTGCTGCCCGGCACGGCCGGCTGCGCGGCCCTGGTGACCAGCCGCGTCCGCATGGTCGACCTGGCGGGCGCGCACCTGGTGGACCTGGACGTGATGTCCCCGGAGGAGGCGCTCCAGCTCTTCACCCGGATCGTCGGCGAGGAACGGGTCGGCTCGGAGCGCGAGGCGGCCCTGGACGTGGTCGCCGCGTGCGGCTTCCTCCCCCTGGCGATCCGCATCGCCGCCTCCCGCCTGGCCTCCCGCCGCACGTGGACGGTCTCGGTCCTCGCGGCGAAGCTCGCGGACGAGCGGCGCCGCCTGGACGAGCTCCAGGCGGGCGACCTGGCGGTGAAGGCCACCTTCGAACTCGGCTACGGCCAGCTGGAACCGGCCCAGGCCCGCGCGTTCCGCCTGCTGGGCCTGGCGGACGGCCCGGACATCTCCCTGCCGGCAGCGGCGGCGCTGCTGAACCTGGAGGTGCATGCGGCGGAGGACCTGCTGGAGTCCCTGGTCGACACGTCGCTCCTGGAGTCGGCGGCGCCGGGCAGGTACCGCTACCACGACCTGGTACGTCTCTACGCGCGTGCGTGCGCGGAGCGGGACGAACAGCCTCCGGAGGAGCGGGAGTTCGCGCTGTCGCGGCTGCTGGACTTCTATCTGGCGACGGCGGCGGGGGTGTATGCGCTGGAGCGGCCGGGGGATCGACTGGTGGACCACCTGGAGCCGACGGAGCACGAGGGCCTGTCGTTCGCGGACCGGCACTCGGCGCTGGACTGGCTCTATACGGAGGCCGGCACGCTTCTCGCCTGCGTACGCCAATCGTCCGGCCCCGGCACCTTGCGCCGGGCCGTGGACCTTCTCTGGGCATCGCTGGATCTGGGCGAGTCCGGCGCCAACTCGAAACAGTACGAGACCGTCGCCTTTGCCGTAAGGGACGCTGCCCGCGCCTGCGACGACCAGCGCACTGAGGTGCGTGCTCTGGTCACACTGGCCGATGTGCACCACACATCGGGGCGCTTCGACCAGGCCGAGCAGGAGGCGGAGGAGATCATGCGGCTCGTCGAAGCCGACCTCGACCCGTTGCCCGGGTGCTGGGCTCCGAACGCTCGCGGCATCATGGCGCTCTACCAGAGTCGATACGACGACGGCGAGAGATATCTGACCCAGGCCATCGACAGCTTCCGTCGGATCCAGGACCGGCCGGGCGAGGCGAGCGCGCTGTGCAACTTGTCGCGCATTCACCTGGCCACGGGCCGCACCGGCAGTGCGGTGTCTCTGGCCCGGCAGGGCATAGACATATACGACAGCCTGGGTCATGCCCTTCGGAGTGCCAACGGCCGCTATGCGCTCGGCATGGCCCTCACACAGAGCGGCCATTTCACGGATGCGACGGAAAGACTTCTGGAAGCACTGGCCGTCTTCCGGGACAGCCGCCAACGCCTGTGGGAAGGGATGACTCTCTTCAGGCTCGCCGAGGTCGACCTCGCTGCCGGATGCTCGGCCGATGCCGCGACCAAGGCCGAACAGGCCCTGACCGCGCTGCGAGGCATCGGTGGCGAATGGCGGAGGGGCAACGTGCTCACCGTGCTCGGGCGCGCCCTTGGGGAGATCGGGCAGTTCGGGCGCGCTCAGGTCTGCTGGCACGAGGCCCTGGCCATCTACGAGGAACTGGGTTCGCACGAGGCGGCCGATGTGCGCGGCATGCTGTCCGCCGTTGCCTCCGTGACGACTGCGTAGGACGCCTACCGGGGACGTTCATCGTTCGTTTATCGCGACCCGGCATTCTTCTCTTAGTCGATCCGTCGCGTCGGGGGGCAGACGGGACGACAGGCGGCCGTGGCACTAATGTGAGCGGCCCTGAAAGGCCCGTCCGGCGGTCCACGGGGGAACAGCCGGGCGGGCCTTGACCACCCATCACGAAGAAACGCCAAGGGGAGCAGATCATCATGGCTGACGCGACGAAGAAGAACCCGGAGATCAAGCCGCAGGACATGCACGCCACCGGTGGTGACGCCGACCAGATCACCACTCTGGACATGCACGCGACCGGCGGACCGATCAAGCCGCTGGACATGCACGCCACGGGCGGCACGGCCACGACCGACGACATGCACGCGACGTCGGAGCCCACGAACTAGTTCTTCTTTTCGGCGGGGGCACGGGGGGACGGCCGCGGCGGCGCGGAGGGGGAGCCGTCGCGGCCGCTGCACGTTCGCACACCGGCTCACGTATTCGCGCCAACGTTCGACCGCTTCCCGCCAACGGGGTTCCACCACCGCCCCCCCCTGTCACTACTGTCACTTCACGTCCGGAAGCTCGCTCCACACGCAGGAGTTGGAATGACCCGCACGAAGAAGACGCTCGTCGCCGGCGCGTTCGCCGTGGCCCTCGGTCTCGGCGCGGCCAGCCCGGCGCTGGCTGACCAGCACGCCACCGTGGTGACCCCGCAGGACGCCCACGCCACCGTGGTGACCCCGCAGAACACCCACGCCACCGTGGTGACCCCGCAGGACAGCCACGCCAGCTGAGCCACACGCGCAGGAAAGAGGTGCCCGAGCCGTCGGCTCGGGCACCTCGCGTTGCGTGCTCCCGGTCGCCCCTAAAGCCGCCGCACCAGCACCCTCGCCTCGCACAACTTCCCCATGTCGTCATCGTCCGACGTGAAGACCACCACTCGCCCCGGCTGACGCCCCGCGATCACCGCCAGGGCCGCATCGATGGCGTACTTATGGCCGTGCAGCCCGGTCTTCCCCAATAGTTCAATCGCCTCGTCGGCGATTTCCTTGGTCACGGGCTCGACCACCACCCGCGCCATCGCCCAGTTCCAGACGGGTCGCCGAATCTTGCTGTGATACGCCTCAATGAGTGTCATGGAGCTGGTCACCACGCGGACACCGGACTGATGAGCCTTCGTGAGGATGGCGGTCATGGCCCTGTCGCGGAGTACGGCCCTGGACAGTGCCTCGCTGTCCAGCACAAAGCAGGTGTCTCCCATCAGGCAGCTGCCGCCCCGCCCTGCGCCCCGGATTCCCGCTCCTCGAACCACCGCTCGATGTCGCGGAACTCCGCCGCAGCCGCGGCCTGCTCCTCCTCTGTGAGCGGCCCGCCCTCTTCCTGCATCCAGGCGACCAGCTCCCCCAACCGGTCGTGCTCGCGCTGGCGCTCTATGGCGCGCGTGACATACGCGCTGAACGCACCGGGGCCGACCTCGCTGCGGATCTCCTCCGCCAGCTCCTCCGGCAGGGTGACCGTGTATTTCTTAGTTGCCATACCAATCACCATACTGCCGCGATCGTGCCCGCATCACCCCATTCACCCCATCCGGTGAAGCACATGCGCCGCCGCATGCCTCTCCCGTACCGTGGCTGCGAAGACGCGCGAAGGGACCGGAATGACCGCACAGCACATCGACCCCGCGGGGCCCCTCATCCCCCGCCCGCAGCGGACCCCGGCGGCGCTCCGAATCGCCCTCGCGCGGGTGGCTCCGCACCGGCTGGGCGAGATGGAGCAGCAGAAGGACGCAGCCATCGCGCTGGCCGCGGAGACCGGCAGCCTGGGGCCGATCATGCAGTTCCTGGAGACGTGGGCCGTCGCGGTGGAGATCGCCCGGCTACCCGTTGCCGCCGCCCGCCTGCACTCTGCCGAGTACGCGGCGCAGAACCTCGACAGGGATGCCCCTGCCTGGCGGGCAGCCATGGACGAGATCCGAATCGTGCACGCGACCGCACGGGAATCGCTCGCCGGTGAGTGACTGGCGGTGGGAGTACGACCCGGACGAGACCCACGTCACCGGAGGCGCCACTCCGCCCCCGCCCGTCTTTGTCGCCGAGGTCGAGAAGCGCGCCGACGAGCTCGTGCGGGCCGCGTCCGCGCTGCACCTCGACGGCACATCGTTCCAAGGGGTGGGTGACGGCGTACAGACCACACTCGTGCCGGGCGGGATGTTCCTCTACCTCACCGTCATCCGGCACCAGTGCGTGTACGTGCTCCAGGTGACAACCTGGCCCTCGAGCTGAGCCCGCCTACCCCGGCCCCGCAGCTCCCTCCAATCGGTCTTGCACATGTACTTCTTGGTCGCCATACCCCTCACCAAACCGCCGCGATCGGCGCACGCACCCCGATCCACTCGCAACAGGTGACCTGACCCAGCCCCGTTGACGCACCTGATGGCGATGTGTCGCACACGCTCGTACCCTGTACGACATGGACAGCGAGGAGCACCACGACACCAGGATCACGGTCCGCGATCTTCAGCGGAACGCCGCCGCCGTCCTCGTACGCCTGGAGCACGGGGAGACATTCACCGTGACCCGGCACGGTCGGACCGTTGCCCGGATCGTCCCCCCGGATCCCGCCGAAGAGGCGGTCAATCAGGCTGTGGCCGACGGACTGATCGACCTTCCGGATCTCGCGCGCGCTCGGACCGCCGCGCAGACGGCACGCATCCGGACAGCGCCCACCGCGCCCGGTGACACCCCCCTCAGCCAGGTTCTGGACGAACTCCGGGACGATGAGGGAGAAGGTCGCTGATGCGTTTCATCTACCTCGACACCTCTGCGGCTCTCAAGCTCTTCAAGGCGGAGGCCGAGACCGACGCGCTCAAGGCATGGCTGTCCGCCCAAGGCTCCGCCATCGCCCTAACCTGCGACCTCACACGGACCGAGGTACGGCGCGCGCTGCATGCTGTCGGCGTGGACCCCGATGTAGCCGCGGAGGCCGAAAGCTGGCTTGAAGAAAGCGCCCTCATCCGCATGCCGCCCCTGCTCTTCGACCGCGCCGGCAACCTGTCCCCCGGCCACCGGCTCCGTTCCCTGGACGCTCAGCATCTGGCCGCAGCGGCGGGGCTGGGACAGGCGCTCACTGCGTTCGTGGCGTACGACAAACGGCTCGTCGAATCCGCACAGTCCCTGGGGCTGCCGGTCCGGAGCCCCGGCTCACCGTGAGCCGTCAGGGCGCCGCCCGCCCCCGCAGCTCCCCCTTCACCACCTTCCCGCTCGCGTTCCGCGGCAGCTCCCCCACGAACTCCACCGCTCTCGGCACCTTGTAGTTCGCCATCTCGCGCCTCGACCAGGCGATCAGGTCGTCCGCCGTGAGCGTGGCGCCCGCCCGGCGGACCGCGTACGCCTTGCCGACCTCGCCGAGCCTCGGGTCCGGGATGCCGATCACCGCCACGTCTGTGATGTCCGGGTGGAGGCCCAGGAGTTGTTCGATCTCGGCCGGGTACGCGTTGAAGCCGCCGACGATGAACATGTCCTTGATCCGGTCCGTGATGCGCAGGTTGCCCGCCTCGTCGAGGACGCCGATGTCGCCGGTGCGGAGCCAGCCGTCCTCGGTGATCGTGGCCGCCGTGGTGTCCGGGTCCTCGAAGTAGCCCTGCATCACGTGGAAGCCGCGGACCAGGACCTCGCCGGGGGTGCCGGGGGCCGCCAGGACGCGGATCTCCGTACCGGGGATCGCGCGGCCCGAGGTGGCGGAGATCGTCTCGGGCGGGTCGCCCGGTCGGCACATCGTGACGATGCCGCTCGCCTCGGAGAGGCCGTAGGCCGTGAGGACCGTCTCGATGCCCAGCTCCGTGCGCAGGCGTGCCACCAGCCTCAGGGGGACCACCGCCGCGCCCGTGACGACCAGGCGCAGGGCGGAGAGGTCGTGCGTCGCCCGCGCCGGGTGGTCGAGGAGCGACTGGTGGAGGGTGGGCGGGCCGGGGAGGACCGAGATGCGTTCGGCGGCGATGTTCGCGAGGACCGTGTCCACGTTGAACACCGGCTGCGGGATCATCGTCGCGCCCCGCATCAGACACGCGATGATGCCCGCCTTGTATCCGAACGTGTGGAAGAACGGATTCACGATCAGATAGCGGTCGCCCTCGCGCAGGCCGGCCAGCTCGCTCCAGATCGCGTAGCAGCGCAGGGTCTGGGCGTGGGTGATGACGGCGCCCTTGGGGCGGCCCGTGGTGCCGGAGGTGTAGATGATGTCGGACGGGGACGAGGAGGCGACCGCGTCGGCCCGTTCCCGGACCGCGGCAGGCGGTATCCGCTCCCCGGCCGCCAGGAAGTCCTTCCAGGTGAGGTAGGACTCGGGGGCCGTGTCCGCGAGCACCACCACCCTTTCCAGGTGCGGGAGTTCCGCCTCCGACCTGTGCAGCGACGCCAGGTACGACGTACCCAGGAAGGTGCCGGTGATGAAGAGCAGCTTCGCCCGGCTGCGTTCCAGGATGTACGCCGCCTCCGCGCCCTTGAAGCGCGTGTTGAGGGGGACCAGGACCGCGCCCGCCGTGACCGCCCCGAGCGCGGAGACGATCCAGTCCAGGGTGTTCGGTGCCCAGACGGCGACCCGGTCGCCGGGCTCCACACCCGAGGCCATGCACGCGGCGGCGGCACGTTCGACGCGGTCACCGATTTCGGCGTACGAGATGCGGGTGCGGCCCTCGACGACCGCCTCACGGTCTCCGTACCGCCGTGCTGCCGCCCGTACCAGCCTCGGGATGCTGCCCCACTCCTCGTCGCCGCGCATCGCATGCCCTCCCACCGAACCGTAATAGCTGACTATCCGTCAGATTAGCTGTAGCCTCTGCCGCTGTCAGCAGTCATGACGATCGCGGAGGTGGCGGGTGGCGGCGCTCAAGGACGTGACGGCGATAGCCGGGATCGGACAGACGGCCTTCGCTAAACAACTCCCTGAATCCGAGAAGACCTTGGCCTGCCGGGCCATCGTCGCGGCGCTCGACGACGCGGGCATCGCCGCGTCGGAGGTCGACGCGTTCGCCTCGTACACGATGGAGGAGACCGACGAGGTCGAGGTCGCCAAGGCGATCGGGGCCGGTGATGTCACCTTCTTCTCCAAGGTGGGCTACGGGGGCGGTGGTTCGTGCGCGACGATCGCGCATCTCGCCGCCGCCGTCGCCACCGGACAGGCGAGCGTCGGGGTCGCCTGGCGCTCGCGGAAGCGTGGCTCGGGGCCGAGGCCCTGGAAGAACACCACCGTCCAGCTGCCCACTCCCGCCCAGTGGACCCGCCCGTACGGTCTGCTGCGGCCCGCCGACGAGATCGGGATGCTCGCGCGGCGGTACATGCACGAGTACGGGGCCACCCGCGACCATCTCTTCAATGTCGCGCTCGCCTGCCGCAACCGCGCCAACCAGAACCCGGACGCGGTGATGTACGAACGGCCGCTGACCCGCGACATGTATATGACCTCGCGCTGGATCAGTGAGCCGCTCTGTCTCTTCGACAACTGTCTGGAGACGGACGGGGCACTGGCCTGCGTCGTCGTGTCCGCCGAGCGGGCCCGGGACTGCCGCCAGAAGCCCGTCTACGTCCACTCCGTCGCCCAGGGGCTGCCCGCCCAGCACCACGGGATGGTCAACTACTGGAAGGACGACCCGCTCACCGGCCCCGCCTGGACGGCCGCCCGGCAGCTGTGGAAGCACGCGGACTTCGGGCCGGACGATGTCGATGTCGCACAGATCTATGACGCGTTCACCCCGCTCATCCCGCTCTCCTTGGAGGGTTACGGCTTCTGCGGGCGCGGCGAGGGTGCCGCGTTCACCGAGGGCGGGGCGCTGGAGAGCGGCGGCCGGCTGCCGATCAACACCGGGGGCGGCGGGCTCAGCGAGGCGTACGTGCACGGCTTCAACCTCATCAACGAGGGAGTGAAGCAGCTGCGCGGGATCTCCACCGCGCAGGTACCGGACGCCGCAACCTGCCTGGTCACCGCCGGTGAGGGCGTGCCCACCTCCGCCGTACTGCTGAGGAGCTGAGAACACGGATGGAACCGCTGCTGCTGCCCGTCGCCGACGAGGACGGTGCCCCCTTCTGGGAGTACGCCGCCCGGGGCGAACTCCGCGTCCAGGCGTGCGCCGCCCCCGCGTGCGGCGCCCTCCGTTTCCCGCCGCGGCCCTGCTGCCCGCACTGCCGGTCCTTCGAGAGCGAGTGGCGGGCGATGACCGGGCGCGGCCGGATCTGGTCGTACGTGCTGCCGCATCCGCCGCTGCTGCCCGCGTATGCCGCGCAGGCCCCGTACAACGCGGTCGTCGTCGAACTCGCCGACGCTCCGCACATCCGGCTGGTCGGCAATGTGGTCACCGGCCCCGAAGCACCGCTCAACTCGGTCGATCCGGCGCGGCTGCGGATCGGGGCACCGGTGCGGGTGGTGTTCGCGCCCGTGAGCCCGGAGCTGACCGTGGTCCGCTGGCTGCTGGAACGGTGAGCGGACGACGATGACGCTGAGGACGGAGACCGACAAGGAGACCGGGGTCGCGGTCGTCACCCTCGACCGGCCGGAGAAGCTGAACGCGATCGACCTGGCGACGGCGGACGAACTCGCCGCCATGTGGCGGGCGTTCCGTTTCGACGACGGGGTGCGGGCCGTCGTCGTCACCGGTGCGGGCGGGCGAGCCTTCTGTACGGGGATCGACCGGGACGTGGAGGTGCCGCAGCCCTCGTCCCCGTACACGATCGACGATCCGCTGCTTTCGATCGGGCCGAAGGCGAACGACCTGTGGAAGCCGGTGATCGCCGCCGTGGAGGGGATGGCGTGCGGCGGGGCGTTCTATCTGCTGGGCGAGGCGGAGTTCGTCATCGCGTCGGAGGAAGCGACGTTCTTCGACCCGCATACGACGTACGGCATGGTCAGCGCGTACGAGGCGATTCAGATGGCGCAGCGGATGCCGTTCGGGGAGGTCGCCCGGATGTCCCTGATGGGTACGGCCGAACGGGTGACGGCCCGTCGTGCGTACGAGACCGGGCTGGTCAGCGAGGTGACGGCGCCCGGCGACGCGGTGGCTGCGGCGGTGCGGGCGGCGGCCGTCATCGCGTCGTACCCGACTGGGGCGGTGCAGGGAACGGTGCGGGCGGTGTGGTCCGCCAAGGAAGCGGCGCGCGCCCAGGCACTGGCCCACGCCCCGCACCTGATCGCGCTCGGAAACCTGCCGGTGGAGCGGCAGGGCGAGCTGTTCGCGGCGCGGGAACGTGGGCGCGGACGTGGCGACGGCGGATTCGGACTGCGGTGAGCGCGGTCAGTAGCTGAGCGTGGCCTCGACCCGGCACTTCTTCACCCGGGACACCTTGCCCGGGGTGTCCATCCGCACGGAGAGGGTCCGGCTCGCGCCGCCTTCGACCTCCACGCTCGCGTCGCCGGTGTCGACGGTGTGGCCGGCCGCGTCGAGGAAGGTGACGTCGATGTCGTACATGTGCGTGTCGTACGCAACGGCCGTGATGCGGACGGTGGAGGCGGTCACGGCGCGCCCCTTGCCCTTGCGGGGCTGCGCGCAGCGGACGACGGTCACCTGGGGCACGTCGGTCGCCGTGGCGCCGGGGGTCGCGGTCTCGTAGGTGGAGCCCCCGGACGAGCTGCTCGACGAGTCGTCGTAGTCATCGTCGTCGTAGTCGTTGTGGTGGTAGCTGCCGTTGCTCTTCTTGGAGTTGGAGCAGCCGCCGCCGCTACTGCTGGAACCACGGCTCTTGCTGCCGCGGCTCTTGCCGCCGTGGGTCGAGGTCGAGAAGCCGGTGAGTGCGAGCACCACCGCCACCAGGACCGCCGAGAGTTTCAGATGCTGCCGCATCATCGATGCAGCCCCCCTTGTGTTGTTGTCATGTCGCGACCGACCGCGCGACACCGTAACGCATGGCGGGAAGGGACGTCCGGCCGGTGCGCCACCAGGGCGCCCCCTGCCGGGCGGCGCCCTACGGGCGGACGACACTACTTTCGGAACACGCCCTGGTGGCGGGGGTCAGGGGCCCGGCGTAGCGTCGGCGTCGAGAGCGGTGCTGACGCGCGACGCCGGTCCGCACGACCGCAGGAGGCCGATGATGATCCGCTACATCCTCGGCTCGACCGTCGCTCTCGCAGGAGCGGCGGCCGCCGTGCTGAGCCCCTTCCGTGACTGGTACGACGGCCGCCTCGGGCGGCAGTACCGGATCGCGGACCTCTTCAACGGCATCAGCGGTGCGCGGCCGGGGCTGTGGGGGTCGGTCTGGCTGCCGCTTCTCTTCGCTGCGGCCATGACGGTGGTGGGTGTGTGGCTCCGGTCCCGGCTGCTGGTGGCGTGCGCGGGGGTCGTCGTCCTCGGCTTCACCGTGCTGTGGATGGTGCGGCAGGGGCAGGCGACCGGGAACCTGACGGTGGCGGCGGACGGATCCGGGCTGCAGGTGGGGGTGGCGACCGCCGCGGTGGGCGGGGCACTGATGCTGGTGGGGGCTGCGGTGATGCCGGGGCGGCGGGCCGGCCGCGGGCGTCTGGCGCGCGTGGACCGGAAGCAACCCTACGCGGCGCCGGGGTCGGACGATCCGGACACCTGGCCGCCGACGCAGGAACCGGGACCATCGGTGCAGACGAGTCCCCTGCCGGAGCCGGAGGCGGATCCGTACACGGGCCCCGAGCCCCCGGACCCGCGCCACCCGCCGGGCCCCTGACACGCCGGACGAACCCGACGCCCTCCGCCACCCTGCCCCACCCGTGGCGCACGGTTTCGTTCGCACACGGACGGGTCGGAGTATGCCGGAACGGCCTGTACGCGCCGGACGCGCGGGGAAAACCGCGCCCGTCCAGCGAGATCGAGCCCGTCCGGCGATTGACGACAAAGCGGCTGCCGGGCGAGCCCGGTGAACGCCTACGCCCGTGCGCGGTTCCCCGTGCCCGTCCCCTTCAGCGCGTCCAGCGCGTACACGCAGCGGTCCTTGCTGCACGCGTACACCACGCCCCCCTTCGCCACCGGCGACCCCGTGATCTCGCCGCCCGTCGCAAGCTTCCAGCGCAGCTGGCCGCCCGCCGCGTCCAGCGTGTACAGCACGTGGTCCGCGGAACCGAAGTGGACGCGGCCGTCCGCGACGACCGGCGCGCCGACGACCTCGCCGCCCGCGGCGAACCGCCATTTCGGGGTACCCGTCACCGCGTCCAGCGTGTACAGCGCGCTGCCGCTGCCGACGTGGACATTGCCCGCCGCGACCAGGACCGGTTCGATCGACTGGCGTGCCTCCGTCGCGATGCGCCACCGGTCCTTGCCGGTCGTCGCGTCGAGTGCGTACACCGTGCCGAGGTAGTCGGCCAGGTACACCCCGCCACCGGTGACCGCGGGCCCCGGCGCGAACGCGGGCGGGGACAGGAAGACCGCGGGCGACTCGAAGTGCCAGCGCACCAGCCCCGACGCGATGTCCACCGCGAGGACCCGGGTGCCCGCGGCGACGTACACGTACCCGTCCGCGGCAGCCGTCACCCGTACCGGCACACCCCCGCAGGACGCCGCGTCACCGATCGGGTACGACCAGCGCTCGATGCCCGTACGGGCGTCCAGCGCGCGCAGCCGGGCGTCCTGCCACAGGTACACCGTGCCGTCGTGGATCGCGGGCCCGGCCTCGGCCGTCTCGAAGTCGGTCTGTACGCCTGCGGTCTCCCACAGCTTCTCGCCGGTGGACGCTTCCCACGCCTGCACGCCGCCACCGCGCGTGCCGGTGATGACGGTGCCCCGGTCGGCCTTGAGCGAGTACACCCAGGCGTCGGTCTGCAGCCGCCACCGTTCGGCGCCGGTCAGCGCGTCCAGGGCGTACAGCGAAGGGCCGTCGGAGCCGTGGATGCGGCCGCCGTCGAGCGTCATCGACCAGGCGACGTCGCGGGTCTTGAACTGGCGCCGCCCGTTGCCGACGTCCAGCGCGTGCACCTCGAACGACGTCACGTACAGCAGGCCCCCGGCGACGACCGGGGTGCCCCACACGTCGTTCGACATCCGGAACCGCCAGGGCCGCCAGCGGTCCGGCTCCGCAGGCGGCGCATCGGGGGCGTGCGCCGGAGGGGGCAGCGGGGCGGCGGCCGGGGCCGCGCCGGTCAGCGGGGCGGCGGCCGGGGCCGCGCCGGTCAGCCCGGCGGGCGGGCGCACCCACCCGGTCGCGGGACCCGCCTCCGCGCCGGCCATCGCGCGCACGTCCGCGGCACGCGGCCCGGGTCCGATCGGCACCTTCGCCCCGGGCAGCCGCACCGGACCGCCCCCGTCCGACTCGGCCGCCCGAACGGGTGAGGGGGCGGGGGACGGCGATCTCAGGTCAGCGCCGCTGCGCCACGCCGGCTCCCAGTCCGCGCCCCGCGGCGGGTGCTGGGGCGGCGGCGGCGCCGGGGCGGGCGCAGGGGCGGGCGCCGGCGCGGCGGGAACCACCGTGCGCCCCCCGCCGCGGCGCTGCTCGATCATCGCCGTGGCGGACGTCGGCAGCCAGGCCGACGCCGTACCGCTGTCGTCGCTGCCGGAGGCGAAGAGGTGCGGGGCGAGCTGGGCCTGCAGGTCGGCCGGGCTGGGCCGCAGCCCGGCGTCCATCTGCATGCAGGACTCGATCAGCGGCCGCAGGTCGTCAGGCAGCCCCTCCACATCGGGTCCCTCCCGCAGCAGCATGAAAACCGTCTCGACCGGGTTCGCCCCGTGGAACGGCGCATGCCCGGTGGCGGCGAAGACGAGCGTCGAGCCGAGCGAGAACACATCGCTCGCGCCCGTGACACTGCGCGAGTCCCTGGCCTGCTCCGGCGACATGTACGCGGGAGTGCCGACGGCCACGTTGGTCATGGTCAGCCGGGTGTTGGAGACGCCGGACGCGATCCCGAAGTCGATCACCCGCGGACCGTCCTCGACCACCAGCACGTTCGACGGCTTGAGGTCGCGGTGGACCAGCCCTGCGCCGTGGATGGACTGGAGTGCCTCGGCGATCCCGGCGGCCAGCCAGCGCACCGCCTGGGTCGGCATCGGGCCGCACTCATTCACTATTTCTTCGAGCGAGGGAGCGGGCACGTAAGCGGTGGCGAGCCACGGCACGGCGGCGCGCGGGTCGGCGTCCACCACGGCGGCCGTGTAGAAGCCGCTGACCGCGCGGGCGGCCTCCACCTCACGCGTGAAGCGGACCCGGAAGAGCTGGTCCTCGGCGAGCTCCGTACGCACGGTCTTGATCGCCACCCGTCGGCCGGACGCCGAGCGGGCCAGATAGACCAGCCCCATGCCGCCGGCCCCGAGCCGTCCCAGCACCTCGAACGGGCCGATCCGCCTCGGGTCGTGCTGCGTCAGCTGCTCCACCACTTGCCTGCCACCTCCCCGTACGGACCTCAGGAACAGAAGTCCGCGAAAAACCCCGCCCTGTGCAGCGTCTCATCACTGGGCACCACCCGGCGGTGCGCTCCCTGATTGTTCCTGGCTGAAGCGATGGTTGCGAACCCGGGGGCGGATCGGGGTGTCACATGTCACTCTGCCCTCTCTCAGGACACCGGGGGCTGAAGTACGGCGAACTCAGCACCCTGATCGTCGTGCAGGACCGCCATCCGCCCGTACGGGATGTCGAAGGGCGGCGCGGAGACCCGGCCGCCGAGCCCGACCGCCGTCTCGGCGGCGGCGTCGCAGTCCGCGACGGCGAAGTAGACGAGGAAATAGCTGGGCATCTCGGCCGGGAACGCGTCGGTGATCACGCTGCGTCCACCGATCGCGGTGGCGGGTCCGGGTTCGGTGCCTTCGGGGGACCACATGCGGAAGTCGACGCCGGGCTCGGAGGCACCCGCACCGCCGGAGCCGGACTCGGCGGATCCGGACTCGGCGGTGTCCCCGCCGCCGGTGTCCCCGTTGTCCGCGTCGCCGTCGCCGGTGCCCGGCTCGCCGTGATCGGTGCCGGACTCGCCGAGATCGGTTCCGAGGAAGCCGAAGACCTTCTCGTAGAAGGCGTCGACGCGGCCCTTCTGCCGGGTGTAGACCTCGGTCCAGCAGAAGGATCCGGGCTCGTTCTGCTTCTCGAACCCGCTGCGGTCACCGGCCTGCCAGAGCCCGAAGACCGCACCGCCCGGGTCGGCGGCCTGCCCGAGCACGCCCGCGCGGCCGGCCCGGACGGGCTCGGTGATGACCTGGCCGCCCTCCTGCCGGATCAGGGCGACGGTCGCGACGATGTCGTCGGTGGCGAAGTAGACGCCCCAGGCGGTCGGCATCCGGCCGTCCTGCTTGGCGGCGAGTGCGGCGACGAGCTTGCCGTCACTGAGGGCCTCGGCGTACGCGCCCCAGGCGGCGTCCCCGGCCCGGAAGGTCCACCCGAAGAGCCCGCCGTAGAAACGCTTGCCCGCCTCGAGATCGGGGAGCTGCGCGTCCACCCAGCACGGCGCGGAGCGCGGGAATGCGGCCATGGCCCCGGGTCCTTCCATCGAAGTGACGCTCGTCACACCCAAAGTAGCCGCACGCCGCGTGTACCGCGCAGCGAATGCCCCTTACCGAACGAAGATTCGATATCGGGGTTCCTTGGCCGTCGCGTCACGGAAAGTTATCCACCGATGTTGTCCACAGGCTGTTGATAACACTGTTCAGGCCGTGGATCGCATCCGCCGAAATCCGGCCACTTCTCCCACGCCACCCCACCGCACCTGCGGAACTCCCCATTTGCAGTCGGCCGAATCGCGCTCCGATCACCCCTCGGTAAGCTGACGGCATGACAGGACAAGTGCGCACCGTCGACGGCCGCGTGGCCGGTCGACGCGGACAGGCGACGCGGCAGAAGCTGCTCGACTGCCTCAGCGAAATGCTCAGCTCCTCGCCTTACCGGGACGTCAAAGTCATCGACGTCGCCCGCAGGGCGGGGACTTCACCCGCAACCTTCTACCAGTACTTCCCCGACGTCGAGGGAGCCGTCCTCGAGATCGCCGAAGAAATGGCCAAGGAGGGCGCCGCGTTGACCGAATTGGTCGCCGGCCGCTCCTGGGTCGGCAAGGCGGGGTGGCAGACCTCCGAAGAGCTCGTCGAGGGGTTCCTTGACTTCTGGCGACACCATGACGCGATCCTGCGCGTGGTCGACCTGGGGGCGGCCGAGGGCGACAAGCGGTTCTACAAGATCCGCATGAAGATCCTGAACTCGGTCACCAACTCCCTCACCGATTCGGTGAAGGAGCTCCAGGCCAAGGGCAAGGTCGACAAGGACGTCAGTCCGGCGGCGATGGCGGGCTCGCTCGTCGCGATGCTGGCGGCGGTCGCCTCGCACCAGAAAGGTTTCCAGACCTGGGGCGTCAAGCAGGCGGAACTCAAGCCGAATCTCGCACTGTTGGTGCATCTGGGCATCACCGGCAAGAAACCGACGAGATAGCGCCGGGCGCACCCTTCTTTCCGGCTCCTTGCCTCGCTTCTTCCTGTACTGGGCTCCGCACGGCAATCCCGGGCTGCCCACGTCCTGTCTCACCGATGGCGGACCACCCGATGTGGTCCGCCATCGGCGTATCCGGGCGGCCTCCGGGTCACGGAGTATCGCGCCGCTCCAGCCGGAAGAGCCGGATCTCCCGCTCCACCCGCGCCTGATACCTGGCGTACGGCGGCCAGAAGGCCAGCGCCACCTGCCACACCTCCGCCCGCTCCGCGCCCTCCAGCAGCCGGGCGCGCACGGCGATGTCGCGCCCCTTCCAGTTGATGACGGCGTCGTCCGGGTGGGCCAGCAGGTTGGCGGTCCAGGCAGGATGACCCGGACGGCCGAAGTTGCTGCCGATCAGAATCCAGCTGTCGCTGCCGCCGTCCTCGGAGCGGCGCTCCGGCATGCAGGCCAGCGGAGTGGTGCGCGGCTGTCCGCTCTTCGCCCCGCGCGCCGTCAGGATCATCCCCGGCAGCATCCGGGCGCTGAGCAGCACCTTGCCGCGGGTGAGCCGGTGGACGGTGCGGTCCATGGCGGGCACGACGTGCGGGGCGATCCTGGCGAAGGTACGGGTCGAGGACACCTTCTGGATCAGCCGGACTCCGGGCGTCATCAGACCGCCACCTCCTCGCGCGGTTTCTGGTCGCCGGGCGTGAACAGACCGGCCTGTTCGGCGGCGTGGTCGCGCAGCCGGTGGACCGGACCGAAGAGCAGCTCGTCGGCGGCAGCCCGTTTGACGTAGAGGTGCGCCTCGTGTTCCCAGGTGAAGCCGATGCCGCCGGGCAGCTGGACGGCCTCGGCGGTGGTGGTCCGCAGCGCTTCCAGCGCCTGGGCCAGCGCGAGCCCTCCGGCCGCCGGGTCCCACGCCGCGTAGTACGCCGCGGACCTGGCCGCCTGCACCCGTACGTAACTGTCGGCGAGCCGGTGCTTCACCGCCTGGAAGGAGCCGATGGCGCGGTTGAACTGCTCGCGCGCCTTGACGTATGCGATGGTCCGGTCGAGTGCACCCGCCGCGGCTCCGACCGCCTCCGCCGCCAGTACGGCGGCGGCCGTGCGCCCGACGGCGGCGAGTGCTCCGGCCGGCCCCGACACATCCACCGTGTCGTCCGCGCCGAGCAGTTCGGCGGTGGTCTCACGGAGTTCGACACGGGCCACCGGCCGGGTCTCGTCGAGTGAGGTCTGCCGGGTGCGGGCGAGCCCGGCCGCCGTGTCGGAGCGGACGAGGAAGAGGAGCGTCCGGCTGCGCGGGAAGCCACCCGTGTGGGCGGCGACCAGCAGAAGTCCGGCGCTGTGCCCGTCGAGGACCTGGGGGGCTTCCCCGTACAGCCGCCACCCGTCCGGGCCGTGCGTGGCCTGTACGCCGCCGGACCGGCCGCCGCCCGCCCAGGCACCGCCGCTGGCGTCGCCGATGAGGCCGAGGGCGGTGGCCGGTGAGCCGCCAGGAACGGCGAGGGTCGCGGTCAGCTCGCCCGTGGCGATGCGCGGCAGCAGGGCGGTGCGCTGGGCGTCGGTGCCGACGGCGGCGATCAGCGGTGCGGCGAGCGCAGCGGTGGCGAGCAGCGGGGACGGCAGCAGGACGCGGCCGGTCTCCTCGCAGGCGACGGCGAGTTCGGCAAGGCCGCAGCCGGCCCCTCCGTACTCCTGCGCGAGTGTGAGGCCGGGCAGTCCGAGGTCCTGGGCGAGCTGCCGCCACAGGGTCTCGTCGTATCCGTGCGCGGTCCGTACGGCGCTCCTTACCTCGGCGGGTCCGCAGCGTTTGACCATCAGTTCGCGCAGGGTGCGGCGGATCTCGTCCTGCTCCGCGGTGAAGGCGGCGTCCATCGTCGGGCTCCTTCCCCTCAGGAGCCGTCGGCCCCTGATCTGACGGGCCGTCATGTTAGGGGCGATGGCGCCAGAAACCCAGACTCGCGCACACCTCCACCCCCGGACCCGGTCCGCCCGCACAACCGGTCCGTACCGCCACATCTGATGTACCGTCAGATTCATGCCTTCCTCACCCTTCTCTCCCCCGCGCAAGGTCGCTGTCGTCGGCATATCCCTCGCGGACTGCGGACGCGTCGACGGCCCGACTCCGTACACCCTCCACGCCCAGGCCGCCCGCCGGGCACTCGCCGACTCGGGCCTGGACCGCTCGGTCGTCGACGGTTTCGCCTCCGCCGGACTCGGCACGCTCGCCCCCGTCGAGGTCGCCGAGTATCTGGGGCTGAAACCCACCTGGGTGGACTCCACCGCGGTCGGCGGTGCGACCTGGGAGGTGATGGCCGCCCACGCCGCCGACGCGATCGCGGCAGGCCGCGCGAACGCCGTACTCCTGGTGTACGGATCGACGGCCCGCGCCGACATCAGGGCGGGGCGCCGCACGTCGAACCTGTCGTTCGGTTCGCGCGGCCCGCTCCAGTTCGAGGTGGCGTACGGGCACTCACTGATCGCCAAGTACGCGATGGCCGCCCGCCGCCATATGCACGCGTACGGGACGACGCTGGAGCAGCTCGCCGAGGTGGCGGTCCAGGCGCGGGCGAACGCGGCGGCCAACCCGGACGCGATGTTCCGGGACCCGATCACGGTGAACGACGTGCTGTCCGGCCCGATGATCGCGGACCCGTTCACCAAGCTGCACTGCTGCATCCGCAGCGACGGCGGGTGCGCAGTGCTGCTGGCCGCGGAGGAGTACGTGCCGGACACGGCGAAGGCGCCGGTGTGGATCCTCGGCACGGGTGAGCACGTCTCGCACTCCACGATGTCGGAGTGGGACGACTTCACGGTCTCCCCGGCGGCCGTGTCGGGCCGCCTGGCGTTCGAACGGGCCGGGGTACGGCCGGCGGACATCGACCTGGCCGAGATCTATGACGCGTTCACCTATATGACGCTGGTGACGCTGGAGGACCTCGGCTTCTGCGCGAAGGGCGAGGGCGGTGCCTTCGTCGAGAAGGGCCGCACGGGCCTGACCGGCGAACTCCCGGTCAACACCGACGGCGGCGGCCTCTCCGCCTGCCACCCCGGCATGCGCGGGCTGTTCCTGCTGGTGGAGGCGGTACGGCAACTGCGCGGGGAGGCGGGAGACCGTCAGGTCCGGAAGGCGGACGGACGGCTGCCGGAGCTGGCGGTGGCCTCGGGGACGGGCGGCTGGTTCTGCTCGTCGGGGACGGTGGTGCTGGGGCGGGGGTGAGGGGGGTGTGAGGGGGTGTGGCAACGGGGCACTCCGGGTCCTGATGTCCAATGGCCGCATGACGGATGCATCGACCTCTGCCCAGCGCACCTTCCGCGACCTCCTGCACGCCCAGCGCGTCTGGGACGTGGACCTCCCCGCCTTCGACCCGGCCGCCGCGCCCCGCACCCCGCTCCCCCTCTTCCACGCCTGGTTCGCCGAGGCGGTGGCCGCCGGGCAGACCGAGCCGCACACCATGACGCTGGCCACCGTCGACGCCGAGGGCCACCCCGACGTACGGACGGTGATGCTGCACGACGCGGACGACCTCGGCTGGCACTTCGCCACGCACGCCACCAGCGCAAAGGGCCGCCAGCTCGCCGCGCGTCCGCATGCGGCGCTCGGTTTCTACTGGCCCGCGCAGGGCCGGCAGGTACGGGTACGAGGTCCGGTCACCGCCTGTACCCCGGCCGAGAGCCGGGCCGATCTGCACGTCCGCTCGACCGGGGCGCTGGCCTCGGCGCTGGTGGGGCGACAGAGCGAGGTGCTCGGCTCGTACGAGGAGCTGAACCGAGCCTCGGACGCCGCATGGGAGCGGGCGCTGGCAGAACCGGAGGCGGACGTGGCGAGCTGGACGCGGTACGTGGTCGAGCCGCACGAGGTCGAGTTCTTCCAGGGCGATGCGCGGCGACGGCACATCCGGCTCCGCTACCGCCGGGACGGCGGCGGCTGGACCCGGGAACTGCTCTGGCCGTGAGCCGGAAGACCGATTCCGACCAGAAAGGGGCACTATGGGAAGCAGGTGAGTTGCTGGAGGCATTCCATGACACGAGCCCGTTCCCGTTACGCCCCCGACCACGGTCTGACCACGCGCATGGTCACCACCATGTTCCTGATCGGACTGCTGTACGTGGTCCTGGTGGGCGTGCTCCTCGCGGTGCTGCGGGGCGCCTGGCCGATCATCCTGATCCTCGTGGGTGGCCTGTTCATCGCGCAGTTCTGGTTCAGCGACCGCATCGCCGCCTTCAGCATGGGCGCCCGCGAGGTCACCCCCGAGGAGGCACCCGAGCTGCACGGCACCATCGACCGGATCTGCGCCCTGGCCGACATGCCGAAACCCCGGGTGGCCATCGCTCAGAGCGACGTACCGAACGCCTTCGCCACCGGCCGCGGCGAGAAGACCGCCCTCGTCTGCGCCACCACCGGACTCCTGCGCAGACTGCAACCCGAGGAGCTGGAGGGCGTCCTCGCACACGAGATGTCGCACGTCGCGCACCGGGACGTCGCCGTCATGACGATCGCCTCGTTCCTCGGCGTCATGGCCGGCGTGATCACCCGCGTCGCCCTCTGGGGCGGCTTCTCCCGCAGCAGCCGCAGCAGCGACCCCGTCGGCATCGCGATCCTGCTGGTCCCACTGATCAGCGCCGTCGTGTACTGCCTGAGTTTCCTGCTCACCCGACTGCTCTCGCGCTACCGCGAACTCTCCGCCGATCGCGCCGCCGCCTTCCTCACCGGCCGCCCCTCCGCGCTCGCCTCGGCGCTCACCAAGGTCAGCGGGCAGATGGCCCGGATCCCGACGGAGGACCTGCGGAAGGCGGAGCCGTACAACGCCTTCTACTTCGTCCCCGCGTTCTCCTCCGAGGAGAGCCTCAGCCGGCTGCTCTCCTCCCACCCGACCCTCGAACAGCGCCTCGACCAGCTGGCCCGCATCTCCGCCGAACTCGCCCGCCCGTAAGGAGTCCACAGTGGGTCTGCTCGACACGATCCTGGGACGCAGCAAACCGGTCCGCCCCGACCTCGACCAGCTCTTCGCCGTACCGTCCGCCGCACTCACCCTCCAGGCGGGCGCGGGCTTCATCCCCACCGGTCTGGGTTCGGTCTGCTTCGCGGGCGTGGAGGGCGGCACCTTCGCCCGTATCCAGCAGGACGTACAGGAACTGCTCGACGCGGACACGGACCGGGGCGGGATCCCGGTGGAGTACAGCCACGATTCGTACGGCTACACCTGGCTGCTCGCCCGCCACTCCCCCGACGACGTGGCCGGCCTGGTCAACGACCTGCACGCGGTCAACACCCTGCTCCAGGACGGCGGCTTCGGCCCGCAACTGCTCTGCTCACTGATCGGCTTCCGCGACGGCGGGGGGCGGTCGCTGGCACTGGTGTATTTGTACAAACGTGGCACGTTCTATCCGTTCGCCCCGGTGCCGGGCGGCGCCGAGAGACGCGACAGTCCTCTGGAGCTGCAGATCAGGGCGACACTGGGCGACGACCTGCGGGTCGAGCAGGATCTCTCCCGGTGGTTCCCGGTCTGGGGCGCGCCCGGCCTGTGACAATCAGGCGGTACGTGCACCGGCCACGAAAGCGGACCGGGCGGCCGGGCCCGGGGCGAGGTAGGAGTACGACTGGCCGCCCGGGGCGACCCGTTTCGGCCCGTCGACGCGGGAGCTGTACGTGGGGATCCCCGCGGCGCACGGCAACACGTATCCGCTGAGCCGGCGCTGCGGGGCACCGGAGGAGGGGGAGTTCGCGGACGCGGAGCTGCTGCGCGGGGTGGTGGTCGCTCAAGGGGTACGGGAGAACTGGCGACCCGTTCCGTATCATCAGGTTCATGACTCCTGAGCGCCCGAATTCCGTCAGTCGGCTTCGCGCCTCCGACGCCGACCGTGAAGCGGTGGTGGAGCAGCTCCAGGAGGCGGCGGCCGAAGGCCGCATCGATCTCGACGAGCTGGATACGCGCCTGGGTCAGGCGCTCGCCGCCAGGACCTTCGCCGAGCTGGAACCCCTCACCGCCGATCTGGCGCCCGCGCCGCAGAACGCGACGGAGCCGCTGGTCCTCGAGGGCGGCATCCACGGCCTGGCACGGACCGGACGGTGGAAGGTGCCTGCGCGCATCGACGTGGACGGCGGCATGGGCGGCGCCAAGCTCGACTTCACGCAGACCGAGACCCGGCTGCGCGAGATCGGTCTGGAGGTCAACGGCCAGATGGGCGGGGTCGTCGTCGTCGTACCCAGGGGGTGGGCGGCGGAGACCGACGACGTCCGTCCCGGCATGGGCGGGTTCAAGGACCGGACCCGGGGCGAGAGGCTCCCGGGCGCACCGCTGCTCCGCCTCACCGGCTCGGGCGGCATGGGCGGAGTGATCGTCCGCCACCCCAACATCTGGGAGCGGTGGAAGCTGCGCCGCAGCAAGCGGCGCTGAGTCCGCTGCGTCAGGCACCGGCTTCCGGCCGGAAGACCGGGACCGCCTCGCACCCCTCCTCCTGCCGGTAGGCGACGCACAGCTCCATGCCGATCGCGAGGGCCGACTCCTCGCAGTCGACGATCTCCGTCATCATGCGCGGCCCCTCGGCGAGGTCGACGACGGCCGCCGTGTACGGGACACGGGAGCCGAACGGCGGCAGGTCGTTGCGGTGGACGACGGACCAGGTGTAGAGCGTGGCGCGGCCGCTCGCCCGCTCCCAGCCGACGTCCTCGCTCCAGCACAGGGGGCAGAACTCGCGCGGATAGTGGTGGGCGGCGCCGCAGGCACGGCACCGTCGCAGCAGCAAGTGGCCCTCGGCGGCGGCGTCCCAGTAGGGGCGGGTGAAGTCGTCCGGCTCGGGCAGGTCGAAGCGGGGGGTGGCGGCGGTCATCCGAAAAGTCCGATCGCGTGGTCGAGGGACCAGACCTGCCAGGACATGGCGAAGACGGCGATCAGCGAGATCAGCGCCATCATCGCGTTCTGCCCCTGCTCGGCCCAGTCGTGGATCATCAGCACCAGATAGAGGAGATTGAGGAGCAGCCCGCCGACGAGTGCGACCGGGGTCAGGAAGCCGACGATCAGCCCGAGACCGAGGGCGAGTTCCGCGTACACGACGAGGTAGGCCATGGCCTTGGGGCGGGGCGCGACGACCTTCTCGAAGCCGCTCCTGACCGCCGGCCACTTGTGCTTGCTCGCGACGTCCGCCGCCCAGGCGATGCCCGTACCGCGTTCGAACCAGCCCTTCTTGTCCTTGTGCCGCCAGCTCTCCAGCCACCACAGACCGAGCCCTATGCGAAGGACGGCGAGCCACTCGGCTCCGCCGAGCCAGATCGTCCGCATCAGGATCCCTCCCGCTCAAAGAAATCTGACGGTACGTCAGTTCACCTGATCCGGCACTGCCGCGCAAGAGGTGCGCAGAACGCAGGCCTGAGGCGCACGCCCGTGATCGATTCGCAATCGATTCCGACCTTGACCGAGACCCATCAAATGAACGCGCGATTACGCTCCGAGCCATGCCCGACAGCACCTCTACCGCCGACAGCCCCCGCTCCGCGCCCACCGACATCACGGAACACCGGCCCGTCTATGTCATCGGAGGCGGCCCGGGCGGTCTCGCCGCCGCGGCCGCCCTGCGCGCGCAGGGGGTGCGGCCCGTCGTGCTGGAGAAGTCCGAGAGCGTCGGCGCCTCCTGGCGCCGCCACTACGACCGGCTGCATCTCCACACCACCCGGCGCTGGTCCGCACTGCCGGGGCTCACGATGCCGCGCCGGTTCGGACGCTGGGTGGGCCGCGACGACGTGGTGCGCTATCTGGAGAAGTACGTCGAACACCATGAGCTGGACGTGGTGACGGGTGTCGAGGTGACCCGTATCGACCGGGCGGCGGACGGCGCCGGCTGGCAGCTGACCGCAAGCAGCGGACGGGTCCTGACCGGGCGGGCCGTCGTCGTGGCCACCGGCTACAACCACACCCCACGGATCCCCGACTGGGCGGGCCGAGACACGTTCACCGGCGAGCTGCTGCACGCCTCGGACTACCGCAATCCCGCCCCGTACGCGGGCAAGGACGTCCTCGTCGTCGGCATCGGCAACACGGGGGCGGAGATCGCCGTGGACCTGGCGGAGGGGGGCGCTTCCCGGGTACGGATCGCGGTCCGCACCGTTCCGCATATCGTGCGCCGCTCCACGGCGGGCTGGCCCGCGCAGGCGACCGGCATCCTGGTCCGCAGACTGCCGGTGCGGCTGGTCGACCGGGCCGGCCGGCTGATGGCCAGGGTCGCTGTGCCCGACCTTGCCGAACAGGGCTTGCCGCGCCCGGACACGGGCCTCTACTCACGGGTCAAGGACGGCGCCATTCCGGTCCAGGACGTGGGACTGATCGACGCGGTGCGGGGCGGCCGGGTGCTGCCGGTGCCAACCGTCGATTCGTTCGACAAGGACACGGTGGTGCTGGCGGACGGGACCCGGATCACCCCGGACGCCGTGATCGCGGCGACCGGCTACCGGCGGGCACTCGAAGGGCTGGTCGGACACCTCGGCGTACTGGACGCACGGGGCAGGCCGATCGTGCACGGCGGCCGCACGCCGAAGCAGACGCCCGGGCTCTACTTCACCGGGTTCACCAATCCGATCAGCGGCATGTTCCGCGAAATGGCCCTGGACGCGGAGAAGATCGCCAAGCGGCTGGCGAAGCGGACCGGCTGACCCCGGGGGCCGTGACCCGGGACTTCGCGTCCCGGAGGCCGGCGTGCCCGGCGCTTCCCCGACTCGTCGTCACGGACACCGCCGAGGACGCGCTCTCCGGTCCGGAAAAGGAACTCTCGCGGCCCGTCACATTCACGCGACGCGTTCCGTCATTGCTGTGAAGGACGAAAACGAGCGGGTGTCACCCCAGGCCCCGAAGATCCGGAGGAGCAGCATCATGAAAGCACGGATGAAGAACCCGGCCGTCGTCATCCCCGAGGTCATGCCCGCCGTCCAGGAACTCCTGAAGGCCACCCGGAACCGTGGCGTCTCGGACTCGACGCTGGAACTCGTCCACCTGCGGGCGAGCCAGATCAACGGGTGCAGCTTCTGCGTCGACTACGGGGTCCGCAGCGCCAGGAAGGCTGGGACGTCCGACGAAAAGCTGTTCGCCGTGGCGGCCTGGCGCGAGGCGCCGTACTTCTCCGACGAGGAGCGCGCGGCGCTGGCGCTCACCGAGGCGGCGACCCGGCTGAGCGACCGGGGCGATGCGGTACCGGACGACATCTGGGACGCCGCGGCCGACCACTTCGACGAGCAGGGGCTCGCCGCGCTGACCCTCATGATCGGCATCACCAACCTTTTCAACCGCCTCAACGCCACCACCAAGCAGCCGGCGGGGGCGCAGACCTGGTAGTCGGCGCGCAGAGAAGGGCCTCCGCAGACGCGCAGGCCCTTCTCGCTTTCTCCAGGACCTACTTGGTGAAGTAGAAGTACTTCCAGGCTCCGTGCGTGGTCGAGTTCACGGTGTCGCCGGAGGAGCCGTTGACGTACGAGGAGCGCAGACGCACACGGTCGCCACCGGGGGCCGCCGGCCCGGCAGGCCCGTGCAGCCTTTGCCTGCACACCCATTCCTGACGGAGCGTCAGTTCAGTAACCTGACAGAGTGTCAGCTTATGGCTGGCCGGGTACAGGCACCCCGACGGACTTCTGGCAGGAGTGGGCGGAACGATGCTTGGATCGACTCACGGCACCCTCACCACACACTTCCGCGCCCGGGTGGTGGCCTGCGGCGAAGAGCCGCACGCCGCCGTCCACAGCATGGCGGTCGCCGCCGCGGAAGGCGATCTCGATGTCAGCGGCCGCCCGCTGCACGCTCCCGTGCCGGATCTGGACCGGTTCTTCCGGCCCGAGTCCGTGGCCGTCATCGGGGCGTCCGACGCCGAGGGCCGACCCAATACCGGCATCACCCGGCAGCTCGTAGCCTGGGCCGAGCGGGTCGGGGCGCGGCTGTATCCGGTCCATCCCAGTCGGGAGTCCGTGTTCGGGCGGGCCTGTTCTCCTTCCGTCGCGGACCTGCCGGAGCAGGTCGATCTGGCGGTGCTGCTGGTCGGTGATCCGCTTCCGGTGATCGAGGAACTCGGGCAGGCGAAGGTGAAGTTCGCCGTCGCCTTCGCCTCCGGGTTCGCCGAGACGGGTGAGGAGGGAGCCGCCGCCCAGGCGCGACTGGCCGCGGCGGTGGAACGGTCCGGGCTGCGACTGCTCGGGCCGAACACCAACCTCAACGCCTTCGAGAGGTTCCGGGACGACCTGGACGGGCCGGCGATCGCTCTGATCACCCAGTCCGGTCACCAGGGGCGCCCCGTCTACACCCTTCAGGAGCTGGGCGTGCGGCTCTCGCACTGGGCGCCCACGGGCAACGAGGCCGATCTGGAGACCGCCGACTTCATCTCGTACTTCTCGCAGCGTCCCGAGGTCGGGGCCATCGCCTGTTACGTCGAGGGGCTCAAGGACGGGCGCTCCTTTCTGCTCGCCGCGGACCGGGCGGCACGGGCCGGGGTGCCGGTGGTGGCGGTCAAGGTGGGGCGTACGGAGACGGGGGCCAGGATGGCCGCGTCACACACCGGCAAGCTGACCGGAGCCGACCAGGTGGTGGACGCGGCGATGCGGCAGTTCGGCGTGATCCGGGTGGACGGGCTCGACGAACTCCAGGACACCGCGGCCCTGCTGGCCCGGGCGCGGAAGCCCCGGGCCGACGGGGTCGTCGTGTATTCGATCTCGGGCGGCACGGGCGCGCACTTCTCCGACTTGGCGACCGGGGCGGGGCTGAGGCTCCCCACCCTGTCCGAGGAGAAGCAGCGCGAGCTGCACGAGTGGATTCCCGACTACCTGAACGTGGCGAACCCGGTCGACAACGGCGGCCATCCGGTCGGCGACTGGCGCGGCCGGAAGATCATCGACGCGATCCTCGCCGACCCGGACGTCGGGGTGCTGATCTGCCCGATCACCGGCCCGTTCCCCCCGATGAGCGACAAACTCGCGCAGGACCTGGTGGACACGGCGGAGACCACGGACAAGCTGGTGTGCGTGGTGTGGGGCTCGCCGGTCGGCACGGAGGACGCGTACCGCACGACGCTGCTCGGCTCGTCGCGCGTCGCCACCTTCCGCACCTTCGGCAACTGCATCACCGCCGTGAAGGCCTACCTGGACCACCACCGGTTCACCGCCTCCTACCGCTCGCCCTTCGACGAGGCGCCGCGCACCCCGTCGCCCTCGTTCCGCAAGGCGCAGGCCCTGATGCGCCCGGGCCACCAGCTGAGCGAGCACGCGGCGAAGCAACTGCTGCGGGCGTACGGAATCCGTGTCCCGCGCGAGCAGCTGGTCACCAGCGCGGCCGCGTCCGTCCGCGCCGCGGGTCTGGTCGGCTACCCGGTCGTGATGAAGGCGTCGGGCGCGCGTCTCGCCCACAAGACGGAGCTCGGCCTGGTCAAGGTCGGGCTCACCTCCGCGAGCCAGGTCCGCGACGCGTACCGCGAACTGACCGACATCGCGCGGTACGAGGGCATCGAGCTGGACGGCATCCTGGTCTGCCAGATGATCGAGCGGGGCGTCGAAATGATGGTCGGCGTCACGCACGACGCCCTGTTCGGACCAACTGTCACGGTCGGGCTCGGCGGCGTGCTCGTGGAGGTGCTGCACGACGCGGCGGTGCGGGTGCCGCCGTTCGGCGAGGACCAGGTGCGGGCGATGCTCGGCGAACTGCGTGGCCGGGCCCTGCTGGAAGGCGTACGCGGCGGACCGCCGGTGGACGTCGACGCGCTCGTCGAGGTCGTGCTGCGGGTGCAGCGGATGGCGCTGGAACTGGGCGACGACCTCGCCGAGCTGGACATCAACCCGCTGACGGTGCTGGGGCGGGGGCAGGGCGCGGTGGCGCTCGACGCACTCGCCGTCTGCCGCTGACGGGCCACCGGGCCACTGGTCGCGCCGCCCGTCACCCCGTCTGCCAAGGAGCTGCCTCATGCCGTCCTCCCCCGAAGACACCGCCGAGCACACCGGACACACCGGGTCCGCCGCACCGGCCGACCCGCTCGATTCATTGATACTCCACGCCACTGACAACGGCGTCTCGTGGATCACACTGAACCGCCCCGAGGCGATGAACGCCGTCACCTGGGACCAGCGGGAACGCGTCATCGCGCTCCTCGGCGAGGCCTCCGCCGACCCGACGGTCCGGGCCGTCGTCCTCACCGCCACCGGCCGCGGCTTCTGCGCAGGCGCCGACCTGCGAGGCGCGCCGTCGACCGGCGACCGGGTGCCGGGGGATGTGGCCCGTACGATCCGGCTCGGCGCTCAGCGCCTGATCGCCGCGGTCCTGGACTGCGAGAAGCCGGTGATCGCGGCCGTCAACGGCACGGCGGCCGGTATCGGTGCCCATCTCGCGTTCGCCTGCGACCTCGTGCTGGCCGCCGAGTCGGCGAAGTTCATCGAGGTGTTCGTACGCCGCGGCCTCGTGCCCGACGGCGGCGGCGCGTATCTGCTGACGCGCCTGATCGGCCCCCAGCGCGCCAAGGAGTTGATGTTCTTCGGCGACTCGCTCCCGGCGGCGGACGCGGAACGCCTGGGTCTGGTCAACCGGGTGGTCCCGGACGAGGATCTGACGGCGCTGGCCCGCGCGTGGGCCCAGCGCCTGGCCGACGGCCCGACCCGCGCGATCGCCCTCACCAAGCAGTTGGTGAACGCATCCCTCGACTCCGACCGGGCGACGGCGTTCGCGGCCGAAGCGATGGCCCAGGAGATCAATATGACGACGCAGGACGCCAACGAGGGCGTGGCGAGCTTCGTGGAGCGGCGCGCACCGAAGTACCGGGGGTTGTGAGTAATCCGGGGACGCTCACGCCGGCATCCCCACCGCCACGGAGAAACCGCTCCCGTCTGTGCCGCCGGGACTCACCGAGCGGCGTGGCCGCCCACGGGCCCGGCCGCAGTCGGTGGCGGTGTTCGCCTGGCCGGTTCAGCGCTCCCGGAACAGCGCCTGTGCGTGGTTCAGGCCATACCTGGCGACATCGGTACCCAGTGTGACCCCTGCCTCGTCCGCGAGTCGGGTGTGGATGCCCAGCCAGACCCGCGCGTCCATGTTCTCCAGCGTGAGCTGGTGCCATGCGGTGTAGGTACGGACGACGCCTGGTGCGGTGCCGCTGGTCAGGGTGAACGGGGCCGTGCGCGGTCCCGCGAGGGCGGTGAGAACGGTTTCCGCCGCGCCTGCGTAGGTGTTGTGGCCGCTGGGGTAGTCCGGGTGCGCCGGGGTGGTGTGCAGCGGGTTCCATGACGGGTCGGCAGGGATCTCGCCGACGCCTGTCCGGATCGCGGTGACGGGGCGCCACAGCGGGTAGGTGTACTTGCTGTCGGAGGTGGCGATCTGGGTGTCCACCAGCGTGGCGTTGGCCAGGGCGACGAGTTCGGCCTGCTTGCGCAGCGGCTGGTGGGAGGTGGCGGCGAGCGCGACGCGAATCGGCTTGGTCCACAGGGCCGGCGAGGAGTCGAACCAGAAGTTGGCCGTTTCGGTCTGCCGCGCGGTGCGCACGGTGCTGTTCAGCTCACCGAAGTCTCGAACCTCCTTCAGGTCGGTCTGGTACCGCTTGGACGTCGGATCGGGAGGCGCGGGCAGTCGGAACTGGCCGGCGCTCTTCAGCAGGAAGGGCCGGGCGAACCGGGTGCCGTTCTGGATGGCGGGCGCGAACGCGGGCGGGGTGGGTTGCCAGACTCCTGGCGCGGCCGGCGGCACGGTGAAGGGGGCGTTCACCGAGGCCGCGTCGAGGCCGTCTCCCTCACGGTCGTGCAGGACCTCCAGCGCCTGGCGTTCGCCGGCTGCGGCGCCCAAGGTCTCGGCCGGGCCGTCGGGGGTCTGATCCAGGGTCTGTTGCAGTGCGGCATCCAGCTCCGGGGCACGGGTGGGCACCAGCTCGACCAGGGCGCGGTGCACCGCGGCGGCCAGCGCCGCGTCCTGGTAGTCCCTGCGGTCGACCCCGGACGGCACATGGTGCAAGGCCCGCGCCGCCGCAATCCAACTGATCGCCCAGGTGCGGCTGTTGGTCACCGCAGGGAGTGATGAGCCGGCCGTCGCGATCGTGTCAGCCGTGGTGTCGTACCAGGCGAGCGCCACGGAGGCGCGAGCGTGCCCAGGCGCAGGGGCGGCGGCGACGCTCGGCGCTGCGCCGGAGGCGACCAGCAGTGCCGTGGAGGCCGCCAGGGCCACACGGGTCTTCGGGGACTTCATGGAAGTAGCTCCTCATGGTGGGGGGCCGGGTGTCGGCCCGTCCGTCTGGCAGTCATGCGCGACGGGACGCAGAGAATCGAGGACCTTGCACGGGCCGCAGCAGGTTCCCGGACGAAGCCGTGGGGCCTTGGCCCGGGAACCTGCGGAGCACGGTGCCGTGCGGGGATGCCGCTGCAGGCAGGGGCGGCCTTCGGCGTGGCCGGACGGGCGCCGGCAATGGTGTATCCGGGGAGCCGGCGAGCTGGCGAGCCCAGGAAGTGCCCGGACATGTCTGCAGCCGGATAACGGGTGTCCGCAGGGGACCACGTACGGAGCAGCGGACGAAGACGGGCAGGACGGCATCGCCGTCGCTGCGTCTCCTCAGCGCCGGCGCGCACTGCGGCACACGTGCAGGTGTTCACAGGCCCAGCAGCGGCGCCCTCCTGACCTGGCGGGGTTCAGAGCCTGTCGGGTGACCTCTGATCGGGCGGCCACGCCCTGGCATGCACTCCCCCAAGGCCTTGAGGGCCAGGGGGACCCACTGCGGCATTGCCGAAATGCCCCAGTGGTTCCTTCCCCGAGCTCTCCACTTCGTTCGAGCCGGGGAGACCCCGTCCGAGGCCCGCCCGGCGCCTTGGAATCACACGCACCATGCCGCGTCCGCTCTCCGGGCGAAGGTCACCCGACGGACTCTCAGGCGGGGTCGGCGTTGATGTGGAAGGGAACGGTGACGACGTTGGAGGCGACGCCCATCAGATCCAGGTCCTTGGCACCGATCTCCCCATCGCCGTTGAGGTCCTTCACGACGCCGGGTGCGTCGTTGTAGACGCCGTCGTGGTTGAGGTCGTCGACGACGGCCACGGTCAGGGTGGTGTCGACGTTCTGCCCCACGATGGGGGCGCCGACGATCCAGGTGTCCCACAGTTCGGTCTTGTGCGGGGTGCGGTCGGTGACGCCGGAGAGGTTGAACAGGTTGGCGAGGTTGGTGCCGGGTCCGGAGAAGCCGGGGAGGGTGCTGTTGGTGGTGGAGTCCAGCACGACCAGTCCAGGGATCTTGTCGTCCTGGCCGGTGGAAAACGTGCCGGGGAAGGGGGCGATGTTGTTGTGCGCGGCCGGGCCGGTGAGCTGGAGTCCGTTGAAGCCGGTCCCAGCCAGGGTCTTGCCCCGGAAGGAGAGCTTCAGGTCCACGATCCAGCCCTTGCCCTCCACACCCGCGTTGTCCCCGCGCTTGGGCGAGAGGACCTCCACCTTGACCGGGTGCCTTGCGGTGGAGGCGGACTTGTCCAGGCTCGAGGCGTTCGCGCTGGACAGCCCGGAGGCTGCGACGCCCAGACCGAGAATCATGGCCGTACCCGCGCCGAGCGACCAGCCGAGCTTCTTCTTCCTCATGACGTGTTCTCCTGAGTGTTGAGAGGCTTGCGGTCATGTGTACGACCACCTGCGGCACCCGGTTCACCCCGCAGGTCGACCAAGTCGCACGGGGTCGGATCGTCCGGCGTCCGTCAAGGCTGCGGGGACGAGGATGCCGTCGAGCGCGCCCGTGGTCCCGACGCCCGGCCCGTGTCCGCGCTCCCGTCCACACCCCTGCTGCAAAGAGCGCCGACGGGCCTTCGTGCCAGCGGACGGCGAGAACCTGAGTTCGTCCGCTGCCCGCGGGTGAACTCGAACCCCCAGCTCGTCGTATACGTAGCGGCAAGGGCACACGAGCAGTGCCTCAGGACACAAGAAGCCGCATGTCGCAGCCGTCCTCGAAGACGGCGCAGCCGGTGCGGTCATGTCTGGAAGTGAGTCGGATGGATCGGATCTGGTTCCGCGCCTCCCCGGGGCGCGGACTGTCCGCCGCCTGCAGTTCGGGCCCGGCGACGCTCCAAGCGACCCCAGCCTGCGAGACGAGGACATCGAGCGTGACGCCGGACGAACAGTTGATGACTGCGTTGTACACCGAGCACCACGATGTGCTTCTCTCCTTCGTGCGCAGGTACGTGCGCAGTCCTGAGCAGGCGGAGGACGTCGTGCAGGAGACGCTGCTGCGGGCGTGGCGGAGCATCACCAAGATCGAGCCACGCCACGTCACCATCCGCTCCTATCTCTTCACGATCGCCCGCAACGTGCTCACCGACAGCTGGCGCGCTGAGCAACGGCGTCCGGAACCGCTCTACGACGACGAGGCACTCGCGGCTGTACCTTCTGCCGATGATGTGGAGGCGGCGCTGGAGGGGCACGTGATTGCCGCAGCGTTGGAACGCTTGTCCAGCGAGCATCGTGACGTGATCCAGGCGCTGTACTTCGACGGGCTGACCACCGCCGAGTCCGCGTCACGGCTCACGATCCCGGAGGGAACGGTCAAGTCCCGCGCCTACTACGCCGTACGCAACCTGCGCGCAGCCTTTGAAGAAATGGGAGTTCTACGGTGAGCACCGACCACGATGACGTGCGCATGCTGATCGGCGCGTATGTGCTGGGCGGTCTCAGCGAGACCGACCGCCGCGTCCTGGAGTCCCACCTGCCCATGTGCCAGGAATGCCGTGACGAGCTCGCGCGCTCGGCCCCGCTGGCCGGACTGCTCCGCCGTGCCCCGGGCATGTCCGCGCGCCGTCCCCAGGCCGCGCACGAGGCCAACACCGATGCGGCGCCACCGGCTTCGCCGACCGGGCTCGACCGCCTGCTGGAGCAGGTCCGCGCCGTCGATGTCGCACGCAGGCGCCGGGCTCGCCGGCAGTGGCTGGCATTGGCCGCGGCCCTGATCGTGGTTGCCGGGCTCGGACTGGGGTCGATGCTGCCGTTCCGGCAGTCGACCGGTCCGTCCACGGCCTTCACCTCGGCCGCCGGGTACTCCGTGTCCGGTCGTGCCACGCTCACGGCCAAGCCCTGGGGCACTGCGGTGAGCGTCACCCTGGCCGACCTGCCCGCAGGAGCACCAGGACCCTTCATCCTCCAGGTCTCCTCGGTGGACGGCCGCAAGGAGCAGGCGGCCACCTGGGCGATCACTCCCAACGGCAGCGCCGCCGTGACGGGGGCGAGTGCCCTGCACCTTCCCGACATCCGGTCCATCTCCGTGATGGACCATGCGGGACGCATGGTCGCCACGACCCGACCACTCTGACCGGTTGTGAGTGCTCCGGGGCGCTCATGTCACCTTCCGCCCACAAGGGGGTGAAGCTGCCCGGGGCCCGTACCCCACAAGGCTCTTGCAGCGCTGCGGCCGGGACTCGTCCATCGACGTGAGCCACCGGCGGGTCTCGGCCGCAGTCCCCCTACTTCTCGGCGAAGACGTCCTCGACGGACGCGGCGGTGGGAGCGCGCAGGAGCCAGCGGCTCAAGGTGTCGAGGTCGGTGCAGCCTGTGATGCGTTCGCGCGCCTCGTCGGACACGTCGACGCCGACCTGGGCGAGAAGCAGCAAGATGCTCCTCGCAATGCCTTCTGCACGGCCCTCTTCACGGCCCTCTTCACGGCCTTCTGCGCGGCCCTCGTCCCGGATCTCTTCCGAGAGAGGTGACTTGTAAAAGGAAAGGTCCACGGCCACCAGGTTCCTCCACTGTTGTGCGGCCGGACGGTTGCCCAGGCCCTGTGCGGTGAGTTCGACGATGGGGTCGGCGATGGTTTCCGGTACGTCCCGCAGAGCGGTCGACAGTGTTTTGAGTATGACACCGATGTCCGGATCGCCCGCGTGTGTGATCGCGGCCAGCGTGGTCAGTGCCAGGTCCTTGCGAGCCTCGGCCACATCCTTGATCACCGGCATGTTGTGCGGACCCGCGACGAGGGCTTGCAGGGTGAGCACGGGCGATTGCGGGTGGCCGACGGCGAACGGGCGCGCGGCCCATTCGGCGGTGGCTCGGTCCTGGCAGACGACCAGCAGCATGGGCGGCAGTTTGTACTTCGCCTGTAAGTAGGACAGGTAGTACATCCAGCTCGCCGGTTTCTCCGGGTCTTTCTTGCCCTGGGCCTCGATCGCGAGGAGGTACGACTGGTCGTCCTCCATGTCGATGCGCAGCAGGGTGTCGACACGGCGTTCAAGAGGCCTGTTCTCGGTGAGGTCCGTAGGCATGACGGTGGCCGAGGCAGGTGGGCCGATCGCGACCCCCAGTACCTCGGAGACGCGGGAGAAAAGCCCCGGGTACTCCTGGAAGATGCGGTGCATCGCCTCGTGGGACGAGCTGACCATGTGGATTTCCTAGAGTTGTTGAGCGGTCGGATGAGAGTTGTCGGTCCGGCAGTCGGGGCACTCTCCTGGCTCCGCCGCGCGGAATGCCCGGTCGCAGCCGTCGCAGTTCTGCAGCGGTAGCGGCCGGGACGGGAGATCGGCCGGGGCCCGGAACGGGGGCGGCGGCGGAAGCCGGGCGGTGAGCCGGTGGGCGAGGAGACCGGCGGGGCGGTGCAGCCCTTCGGGTGGGAGTTCGCTGGTCAGGGCGTGTGCTACGGCGGCGGGGCCGACCTCGCGCTCCAGCCATGCGGCAACCCCCGGGGCCAGGACGTCCACGTCCTGCGCGGAGAGCAACAGGCGCGGGTCCTGGCGGTGCAGCCCGGCGAGCAGGTCGGCGGCGGTCCGCAGGAGGGACGCTGCGGGAAAGGCCGGCTGCGGCACGAGGAGGGGCCTGGACCGGCTGTGTGGGGCGCGCTCGCGGCGTGGTGCGGGGACAGTGTGGCCCGGAGACCTGAGCGGACGCGTGTCGTCGGCTTCGGGCTCCCGGCAGGGTCGGATGGACGCGGGCGGCCGGGCCGTACGCTGCGGGCGCGGTGGACACTCACGGCCCGGATCAGCGTCTGTGGGCCGCCGGTCGGCAGGCTGATTGCAGGAGACGGTACGGGTGACGATCCGGCCGTTGGCCAGGCGCGTGCGGGTGCGTCGCAGATAGCCGTGGGCTTCGAGTTCGCGTAACGCGGCGGCGATCCGGGCCGCGCTCTCCGGGAAGCGGGCGGCGAGGTCCTTGATGCCGATCCTGGCTCCGGCGGGCAGCGACTGGATGTGCGCGGCGAGCCCGATCGCGGTGAGGGAGAGCTCCCGGTGCTGGGTGAGGTGGTTGCCCACGATCGTGAAGCGGCTGGTGTGCCGGGAGTTGTCGTGCACGACACCGGACGAGGCGCGCGAAGGCGCGCTAATCTGCTGGGTATCCATCGGGAAGGTGCTACTTCCTCGTTGGTCAGGCCCTCGATCGGGATGCCAGTCCCGGCCGGGGGCCGTCGCATGTCTGGGGTTGTTCTCTGGGGTTGTTCGTCGCGGCGAGCATATGCCAACCAACCGACCCGAATTGCCGCCACGTTGGTCGATCTCACCCATGTGGGTGACGGGGCGCAGGGTGAGGTTGGAAAGGGTCATTTCCCACATTCTTCAAGGCTTTTGATGTCGTGCGGCGCCGCGTCACGGAGGACCGAATCGCGGAAATCCACGACCCGGTGGCGGCGGTTACGAGGTCGAGTTCGGCCCAGACGGTCTTACGGGGGAAGGGCCCGGGGCTTACACCCCAGCGGTCCGCGAGTGCCTCGACGATCAGCAGACCGCGCCCGGATTCGCAGTCGCCGTCCAGGACGGTCGTGCCCGCCAGGACGGCCGCGCCCGCCGGACCGAGCGGAAGGCACTCGCCACGGGCGTCGCTCACCGCGATCCGCAGGAGCGCGCCGCCGTCGTGGACCGTGAGGTCGAGTCGGAAGTCCCGCCCCGACACACGGCCGTGGACCATGGCGTTGGCCGCCAGTTCGGCGACGATCTGCGCGGCCGACTCCGACGGGATCCCCCACTCGCCCAGATACGCGGTGGTGAGCAGCCGGGCCAGCCTGGCTCCCCGGCGGGTGGGCGAGAGCAACACGGTGAACGTGCTGCTGGGAGCTGGGGGCTGGGGGGCGGTGATTTCTTGTTTCACGTCACTGAGCGTGGCCGGGCACACATACGCTGACCAGCGATCAAGCGGATGCGTACGGTGACTGTCCGACGCCTGTCCGGAGTTGTCCGGGCTGTCCGGAGCAGTCGTGCGGGTAGGTGGTGCCGCGATGGTGACGGCACGTCGGAGGTGGCGCGGATGTGGGTGGATGCGGACGGTACAGAGCGGTCCGGGGACGAGAGGGACGAGCCCGGTTGGGAGGTCGACCCCGACGACGAGTCCGGCGCGGCGGTCGTTGCCACGGTGGGGCGGCAATTGAGGCTGCGCCGGGAGGCGGCCGGAATGCGGGCGGCCGAGTTCGGTGTGGCGATCGGATACGGGGAGGACCAGGTCTACAAAGTCGAGGCCGGGAAGCGGATTCCGCGCCCGGAGTATCTGGACAGGGCCGACGATGTGCTGGGCGCGGATGGGCTGATCACCGCGATGAAGAAGGACGTGGCGGAGGTCCGGTACCCGAAGAAGATTCGGGATCTGGCACGGATGGAGGCGCGGGCAGTGGAGCTGCTGTCGTACGGCGACCACAACCTGCACGGTCTTTTGCAGACTGATGAGCATGCCCGAGCGCTGCTCGGGACGCGCCGACCTGCGTACTCCCAGGATGAACTGGAACGCATGGTGGCTGCCCGCACGGCTCGGCGTTCCATCTTCGACCGGTCACCCGCACCGGATCTCAGTTTTGTCCTGGAAGAAGTGACGCTGCGCCGCCCGATCGGGGGAACAATGGTGCGACGCCAGCAACTTGAACACCTGCTGGAGGTGGGGCAGATGCGGAACGTCGCAATTCAGGTGATGCCGACCGACCGCTGGGACCACCCGGGAACAGGCGGAAAGATCCAGGTGCTGAAGTTCAGTGACGGTTCTGGGGTAGGGCGTACCGAAGGCGTGCACGGCGGGCGTCCGGTCTCCGATCCGCGACAGCTTCGGGTCCTTGAGCTGCGGTATGGCATCATCCGGGCCGAGGCTCTCACTCCACGGGAGTCGCTGGCCTTCATCGAGCAAGCGCTGGGAGAGACATGATCCACAAGACCTCCGCCGAAGACGCTCCCGAACTGAAGTGGTTCAAGAGCAGCTACAGCGACAGCAGCGACGGCAACGACTGCGTCGAGATCGCCACCACCCCCAGCACGATCCACGTCCGCGACTCCAAGAACACCCAGGGCCCCCGGCTCGCCGTAGCCCCCGACGCCTGGGCCGACTTCGTCACGTACGCCGCCGGAAGCTGACCTCAAGCGCTCTCCGCCCCGCCGGAGCGGTTCGGGCCCCTCACCGGGTAAGCGTGTGCCAGTCCGGTGAGTCCAGGTCGCCGTACCCCGAGATCGACCGCCCGGCCCACAGGTCCGGCAGGCCGGGGGTATCGCCGCGCCCCGGGCATCGGCTCCGCGTTTCCTGCGACGGCAGGTATCGGAACGTGGGCTCCCCTCCCGTGCGTATCCTCGCGCACCCGGAAACGCGCCTCAGCCCGGCCCAGCGGCGGGACTCGCGACCCCTTCGCGCCCGGAACCCTCTTCCCGCGCCCTTCCTATCTGACGCGTCGTCAGTTTCAATGGGAAGCGTGATGGGACACGCAGGCATGGCCGCCACCGCCGTCCGGTACCTCAGGTCCGTCGGCGCCGCCACCACCGCAGGGCCGACGCCGGTCGATCCACTGCCGCGCCCGGATCTGCGGGCCGTCGCGGACAACGAGCGACCGCCGGTCGATCCGGGTGAATTCCGCCGTGTGCTCGGCCACTTCGCCAGCGGCGTCACCGTCATCACGGCCCACGAACCGGACGACGCGGACGGCCCTGCGGGGTTCGCCTGCCAGTCGTTTGCCTCGCTCTCCCTGGACCCGCCACTGGTCACGTTCATGGTCGCCCGCACGTCGACGACCTGGCCCCGCATCGCCCGCGCCGGGGCCTTCTGCGTCAACATCCTGGGGGCGGAGCAGGGCGCGCTGTGCCGGGGGTTCGCGGTGAGCGGGGCCGACAAGTTCGCCGGGGTGGCGTACGAGGCGGCTCCCGCGACCGGGTCACCGCTGCTGGATTCCGTACCCGCCTGGATCGACTGCCGCATCCAGGCCGTCCACACGGGCGGCGACCATCTGATCGTGGTCGGCCGCGTGGAGGCGCTGGGGGCGGCGGACGGGGACGGTCCGCTGCTGTTCCACCGGGGGGAGTTCGGGCGCTTCAGCGGGTGACGGACGACTCCGCCACCTCACCCGATCCCCCGGCCGTCATCGGCGCGACCGCCTCAGCCGGTGCCGGTCAGCACCACCGGTTCCGGGGCTTCCGCCTTCCGCCGGATCACCAACGCCATCAACGCCGCCGTCGCGCACAGCGCCCCCGATGCGTACCAGACCATGTCGTACGAGCCGAACACATCGCGCGCCACACCACCCAGGAACGCCACCAGTGCCGCGCCCACCTGATGGGAGGCGAGGACCCAGCCGAAGACGATGGCGCTGTCCTCGCCGTACTGCTCGCGGCACAGAGCAAGCGTCGGCGGGACGGTGGCGACCCAGTCCAGGCCGTAGAAGACGATGAAGAACACCATCGGCGGATGCACCGTCGGCGCCATCAGCATCGGCAGGAAGAGCAACGAGACGCCGCGCAACGCGTAGTAGACGGCCAGGAGTCGGCGGGCATCGAAGCGGTCGGTGAGCCAGCCGGAGAAGACCGTGCCGATGATGTCGAAGACGCCGATGACGGCGAGCAGCGAGGCGGCCGCGGTGATGGGCATGCCGTGGTCGTGGGCCGACGGCACGAAATGCGTACGGATCAGGCCGTTGGTCGAGGCGCCGCAGATCGCGAACGTGCCCGCGAGCAGCCAGAACGGTCCGGTGCGGGCAGCGTCGATCAGGACGCGTACGGTACGGGCCGCCGCTCCCCGGGCCGGTGCCGGCTTCTCGGCGTACGCACCGCCGTAGGGGGCCAGGCCCACATCGGCCGGGTGGTCACGCATCAGGAGCCAGACGAACGGGACGACGACGAGCGCGGCCAGCGCGACGGTGACCGAGGCCGGGCGCCAGCCGTGCTCGTCGACGATCCATGCGCACAGCGGCAGGAAGATCAGCTGGCCGGAGGCGCCTGCCGCGGTGAGGACGCCGGTGACCAGGCCTCGTCTGGCGACGAACCAGCGGTTGGTGACCGTGGCCGAGAAGGCCAGCGCCATCGAGCCGGTACCGAGGCCGACGAGCAGCCCCCAATAGATCATCAGCTGCCAGGAGGCCGTCATCCAGACACTGGCCAGCGCCCCCGCCGCGACCGTGGACAGGGCCACGACGACGACCCGACGGATACCGAACCGGTCCATCAGCGCGGCGGCGAACGGCGCGGTCAGTCCGTACAGCGCCATGTCGATCGAGACAGCCAGCCCGATCTCCCCGCGCGACCAGCCGAACTCCGTATGCAACGGGTCGATGAGGAGGCCGGGCAGGGAGTTGAACGCGGCGCCGCCGATGATCGTCACGAACGTGACGACGGCGACGATCCAGGCGCGGTGGATGCGAAGGCGGGAGCGCCCGCGGGACGGTGTGCGGGCGGCCGGGCGGTCCTCGTCCCGGGCGGCCGCGCTATCGGTTGTCTGGGTCACGTCACCCAGCATCCGGCCCCCGCGCGTGCTCCCACGAGTGGCCGGAAGGACACGGTTCGCAGGGATCGGGCCAGAAGCACTGACGGCCGGTGCGCGGTCACCCGGCTCACCCGATCCGCTCCAGGCGCCGGATCGGGCGGGTCACCAGCAGCACACCCACCACCAGTGCGTTGATCACCGCTCCGGCCAGCAGCACCTCGGGGGCGCCCACCGCGTCCGCGACCGGTCCCGCCAGCGCCCGGCCCGCGGCCAGCATCAGCAGGGAGCCCGCCACGTCGTACGCGTGCAGCCGGTTCAGGGCTTCCGGCGGGACGTGTGTCTGGACCGTCGTCGACCACATCACCAGCCAGAACGCGAACACCCCGCCCGCCACGAACTGCCCGACCCCCAGCGCGGACACCGGCAGCCGGAGCCCCAGCACCACCAGGTTCACGCACACCCCGGTCAGCGCGATCGCGCCCGCCGCGAGCGGGCGGCGCGGTCTCAGCCGCAGGGCCAGCAGCCCGCCGACCACGCTGCCCGCGCCGTTGACCGCCATCATCACGCCGTACGTCCCCGAGCCGTGCGCCTCGGTGACCTCGACCGCGGTCAGCGGGAGCATCGGGCCGATCACGGTGAATCCGTACACCGTCCAGATCGCGATCACCCCCCACAGCCAGCTGCGGGCCTTGAACTCCCGCCATCCGTCAACCAGTTCGGCGACAAATGTGCCGCGCTGCACCGTGTCGGACGGCATCGGGGCGAGCCGCAGCAGAAAGAGGCAGACGCCGGAGACCGCGAACGTCGCCGCGTTCGCCGCGTACACCGCTCCGGCACTCGCCAGTCCGACCAGAAGTCCCGCGAAGGCCGGGCCCGCCATCGTCATCAGCGCCTCGGAGACCCGGAGCACCGCATTGCCGCGCTGCACGTCCAGCGACACCCGGGGTACGGTCGACGCGACGCCCGGCTGGAAGAGAGCGGCACCGACGCCGGCCACCGCGCTCAGCGCGTACACCGCCCACAGCGGCGGATTGCCGGTCGCGAAGGAGACGGCGAGCACGGATGCCCCGACCAGGCGCAACGCATCGGCGATGATCATCATTCGACGCGGGGTGAACCGATCCGCCAGCACGCCGCCGAAGAGCACGAAGAGCGCCAGCGGTCCCATCCAGGCAGCCAGCGCGAAGCCGACGGACGCGTGCGGGCGCCCCGCTCCCAGCAGACCCGCGGTGAGCGCCACCGGGATCATGCCGTCGCCGAAGAGTGCGGCGGTCCGGGCGATGAAGAAGAGCCGGAAGTTACGGTTCCAGAGCTCGCTTCCCGGTCGTTCGCCGTCCCGGCGCGTGTCCATGGGCGGCAGGGCGGGCGATGAATCCAAGGGAGACGAATGCGAGGGTGCGTTCGCGCGGGCCGTGCCGGGAATGCACTCGTACTCTGCTGACTTTTCCTTCACGTCGGTGACATGTATCAGCTTATGGTCTATACCACTAGGGGTGATGGGAGCCTCGCTGTGACACACAGAGTCGTCGTCCTCGCCCTTGACGGGCTGCTCCCGTTCGAACTGGGCATCCCTCAAAGGATCTTCGGCCTGGCGCTCAGTTCCGAGCCGCATGGCAAGCGCCGGAAACTCTATGAAGTCGTTACCTGTTCCGTCCGCCCACCGGGACCGGTCTCCACCGACGCGGACTTCACGATCACGGTCGAGCGCGGCCCCGAAGCACTGGCCACCGCCGACACGGTCGTCATCCCCACCTCGTACGAACTCGGCCCCGTCCACAAAGAGGGCAGGCTGACGGACGAGCTCGCCGCGGCGTTCACGTACATCAGGCCGGGCACCCGGCTCGTCTCGATCTGCACCGGCAGTTACGTCCTCGCCGCCGCCGGGTTCCTCGACGGGCGCCCCGCCACCACGCACTGGTCTTCCGCCGACCACTTCCAGCGGCTGTTCCCGCAGGTCCAGGTCGACCCGGACGTCCTGTTCATCGACGACGGGGACGTCCTCACATCCGCCGGGGTCGCCGCCGGCATCGACCTGTGTCTGCACATCGTGCGCCGCGACCACGGCACGGCCGTCGCCAACGACGTCGCCCGCCGCACGGTCGTGCCACCGCACCGCGACGGCGGACAGGCACAGTACATCCAGCGCCCCGTCCCGGAGGCACAGTTCGCGACCACGACCGGTGCGCGGGCCTGGGCGCTGGGGCGGCTGGACCGGCCGATCCTGCTGCGCGACATGGCGCAGCAGGAGTCGATGAGCGTACGGACGTTCACGCGCCGGTTCCGTGAGGAGGTCGGGATCAGCCCCGGGCAGTGGCTGACCCAGCAGCGGGTGGAGCGAGCGCGGGGGCTGCTGGAGTCCACGGATCTGTCGATCGACCAGGTGGCGCGCGAGGCGGGGTTCGGCACGGCGACGTCACTGCGGCAGCACATCCAGGCGGCGCTGGGGGTGTCGCCGACGATGTACCGGCGGACGTTCCGGGCGACGGTCGGGGGCCGGTGAAGGCGGAGAAGCGGCGGCCCCAGGGCCTTTCGGACCCGTGGACGGACCCCCAGCGCCCTGCCCTAGGAGGGTGCTGAAGACCTTGGCCGGATCAGCGAGCGGCGTCTGGTGCGTGCAGCTGCAAGGCGCCGAAGCGGCCTCATAGCGGAGCTATCAGGCCGTTTTGGCAACGCCGCAGATGTGCGTGCAAGGCGTCGGGAGCCCGGCCAAGATCTTCAGTGCCCTCCTAGAAGACCAGCACCCCGCGCGCCACCCTTCCGTGGTGCGCGTCATCCGCCGCCTTCGCGAATTCCTCCACCGGGTACGTCTCCGTGACCAGTTCGTCGAGCATGAGGCGGCCGGACCGGTACAGCTCCGCGTAGAGCGCGATGTCACGCTGCGGGCGCGAGGAGCCGTACCGGCAGCCGAGGATCGACTTGTCCAGGTACATCGACGAGACGAGGAACGATGCCTCCGCCGTCGCCGCCGGGACGCCCAGCAGGATCGCCTGGCCGTGCCGGTCCAGCAGGTCGATCGCCTGCCGGATCAGTTCCGTACGGCCCACGCACTCGAAGGCGTGGTCGGCGCCGGTGGGCAGGATCTTGCGTACACCGTCCGTCGACGTCAGGAAGTGCGTCGCGCCGAACTGCCGCGCCACCGCCTCCTTCGCCGGGTTGGTGTCCACCGCGACGATCGTCAGCGCGCCCGCGATCCGGGCGCCCTGGATCACATTGAGCCCGATGCCACCGGTGCCGATCACGACGACCGTGTCACCGCGGTCGACCTTCGCCCGGTTGAGTACGGCTCCGACGCCCGTCACCACGCCGCAGCCCATCAGGGCCGCGGAGGCCAGCGGGATGTCCGCCGGGATCTTCACCGCCTGCACGGCCTTGACCAGGGTCCGTTCGGCGAACGCGGAGTTGGATGCGAACTGGTACAGGGGTGTGCCGCCCCGGGAGAACGGCTGCCCCGGCATCCCGATCGCCTTGCGGCACATCGTCGGCCGGCCTCGGTCGCACTGGGCGCACGCGCCACAGCTGGCCAGGGTGGAGAGCGCGACGTGGTCCCCGGGCACGACATGGACGACGCCCGCGCCGACCGCCTTCACCACGCCCGCGCCCTCGTGCCCGAGGACCACCGGCAGCGGGAACGGAATGGTTCCGTCGACGACCGACAGATCGCTGTGGCACAGGCCCGCGGCGGCCACCGCGACCAGCACCTCGCCCGGGCCCGGGTCGCGTATCTCCAGGTCGTCGACGACCTCGGTCTGCTTGCCGTCGAAGACGACGCCTCTCATCTCGGCTCCCTCGGTAGGCCGAGCACCCGCTCGGCGATGATGTTCCGCTGGATCTCGTCCGAGCCGCCGTAGATGGTGTCGGACCGGGTGAACAGGAACAGGCGCTGCGCTTCGTGAAGTTCGTACGGGTTGGCGGGCGACCAGTTGTCCGGACCCACGGCTCCGACGGTGCCCCTGATCTCCACGGCGAGTTCGCCGAGACGTCGGTGCCGTCCGCCCCAGAGCAGCTTGGCGACGCCGGGGACGCCCGCGTCGCCCGAACCACCCAGGGTGCGCGGGGCGTTCCAGCACATGGTCTTCAGCTCCGCCCGCTGACGGACGAGCCGCTCGCGCAGTACGGGGTCGGTGACCGCGCCGCTGTCGGCGGCGGCGCGGATGACGCGGTCCAGTTCGGCGGCGAAGCCGATCTGCTGGACGAGGGTGGAGACACCGCGCGCCAGGGTACGGGGCGAATCGGGGTGAGCCCGACAACGCAGCGAGCGTGTGTGCCAGGCGTCGCCAGGCAGGCGGGGCTTTCGAAACACGCCCAGGGAGGGCGTCACGCGTTGGGTCTCGCCCCGGCGGCCGCCGCGGCGGCGATCGCGTCCAGCTGCGCCAGCATCGGCATCGGGTCCACCCCCACCGTCCCCGGCAGGAAGTCGGCGATTCTTTCCGGCGTCCAGGCCCCCTCCGTATATCCCGCCCGCAGCTCCCTCGGCTGGGCCCAGACAGCGATCTTGGGGCCCGCGATCGTGTACACCTGGCCGGTGATCTTCTCCTCCCGCGCCCGCTCGCTGAGCAGGTAGACGACGAGTGCGGCCACGTCCTCCGGCTCGCCGATCTCCTTCAGCTCCATCGGGACGTTCGCGGACATCCGGGTCCGGGCCACCGGGGCGACCGCGTTCGCCGTGACGCCGTACTTGTGCAGGCCGAGCGCCGCGCTGCGGACCAGCGAGATGATGCCGCCCTTCGCGGCGCTGTAGTTCGCCTGGGCGACGCTGCCCTGGTGGTTGCCGCTGGTGAAGCCGATCAGCGTGCCGCCCCCCTCCTGCTTCCGCATCACCGCCGAGGCCGCGCGGAAGACGGTGAAGGTGCCCTTGAGGTGGGTGGCGACAACCGGGTCCCACTCCTCCTCGGTCATGTTGAACAGCATCCGTTCGCGGAGGATCCCGGCCACGCACACGACCCCGTCGATCCGCCCGAACCGCGCAAGCGCCGTGTCCACGACGCGCCGGCCGCCCTCCATCGTGGAGATGTCGTCGGCGACCGCGACCGCCTCGCCGCCCGCGGCCTCGATCTCCTTGACAACGGACTCGGCTATCGCACTGGTCGGCTCGGCGCCCTCGACGGAGACGCCGTAGTCGTTGACGACGACCCTGGCTCCCTGTGCCGCGGCGGCGATCGCGACGGCCCGTCCGATGCCACGGCCGGCACCGGTCACGGCCACCACCTTGCCTGCCAAGAAGTTCCCCATGCCCGGCCCCTTCCCACGGATTCTGACGGACCGTTAGATTTTATGGGCAGTCGGCTCCGTCAGCACAAGACCCGGCGCCCCACCGATTCGAGGAGGCCGTCATGTCCCTGCCCGCCGAGTTCCACGAGATCGCCAAGCGCGTGAACAACTGGGGGCGCTGGGGCGCGGACGACGAGATCGGGACGCTCAACCTGATCACGGACGCGGTGGTGCGGGACGCGGCGGCCACCGTCCGCACGGGGCAGCGGATCCCCCTCGCGCTCCCGCTCCAGCAGGACGGTGTGCAGAGCGGACTGATTCCGGGGCGGGTCAACCCACTGCACGCCATGGTCCAGATCAACCAGGAGCTCTTCGGCCCGGGTACGGTCGCGACCAGCGACGACGTCGTGACGCTCGGCCTGCAGGCGGCCACCCACTGGGACGCGCTCACGCACGCCTCGCACTCGGGGAGGATCTACAACGGCCGTCCCGCCACCACCGTCACCGCGCACGGCGGCGCCGAGTTCAGCGGGATCGACAAGCCCCCGCACCTCGTCTCGCGCGGTGTCCTGCTGGACGTGGCACGCGCCCACGGTGTCGACCGGCTGCCCGGCGACCACGCCGTCACCCCGGAAGACCTGGACGCGGCGGAGGAGTTCGCCGGGGTCCGGGTCCGGGCCGGGGACATCGTGCTCGTACGCACCGGGCAGGTCCAGGTGTATCTGGCCGGCGACAAGCACGCGTACGCCTATCCGTCACCCGGCCTGTCGATCCGGACGCCCGAGTGGTTCCATGCCCGCGATGTCGCCGCGGTCGCCAATGACACGCTGACCTTCGAGATCTTCCCGGCGGAGATCGAGGACCTGTGGCTGGGCGTGCACGCGCTCGATCTGGTCGAGATGGGCATGCTGCAGGGCCAGAACTGGAACCTGGAAACGCTGTCCACCGCTTGTGCGGAGGCGAAGCGCTACGGCTTCCTGCTCTCCGCGATGCCGGAACCGTTCGTCGGCGCCACCGGCACGCCTGTGGCCCCGGTCGCCGTTCTCTGACCGGCCACGGCCCGGGACGTTCCAGCGCATTCCGGCGTCTACGCCTGATGTGTGACGGCGCGCGACGGTTCGTACGGGCCGGTGCTCTGGGCGCCGATGCCCGGACCGTGCGCACCCGTCCGCATCTGCACCACCGGCGCGCCCCGGTCCACCTCGCACCAGATCCGCTTTCCGGCGCCCTCCGGCTGCCAGCCCCAGCGGTCGGCGAGGCCGTCGACCAGCTCCAGGCCGCGGCCGCCGGTGTCCTCGCCCTGCGCGTGCCGCTGCTGCGGCGGGCGGCAGCTGGTGTCGGCCACCTCGACCCGTACGGTCCCGGAGGTCCCGGCCGCTCCCGTCGCGCCGAACAGCATGCGCAGCACGGCCGGACAGCCGGTGTGGACGACCGCATTGGTGACCAGCTCCGAGATCAGCAGGATGAGCGTCTCGGCCAGTGGCTCGTCGTCTCTTATCCCGGAGCCGACCAGTCTCGACCGCGCCCATCTACGGGCCCGCCCGACCTCCGCGGGATCCGGACCGACCTCCAGCTGAACCTGAAGCACCTGCACCGCTCACACCATCCGAACCGGCGGACACATCGCCTCGCGCCTCCTCAGGGTCACGGAACGTGATTCCCTTGCGAGACAGCATGGTTGACGTACAGTCACCGCAACAAGCGCTTCGGGCATATTCCAGCGCGAAGGAGTACGCGTGGTGCATACTGTGCGACGCACGTCGCGGGGAGTCGAACAGCAGCGCACCGAAGCCGTGCGGAACGCTCCCCGGGCAGGCCCGGCGCTTCTGCGTGGGACGCGAGCAGGGCACCTCGTCCGGACCGGAGTCGCCGCACCGGCAACACCCGGACCGCCCGGTTCCAGAACCACTCGCATCCAACGGAGCGTACCCGAGCCGAGGGCAACTGCGGCCCGTGACGAATCACGCAAAGGACACGAGCCGGTATCGGCACTGACCGACTGCACCGGGTAACTCCGCAGCGTGAACCCCAGATGCCTCTCCCGTCACATGCGTGCACTCAGCACAGATCTGCCGCCAGGGCCTCCTCGGCCTCTGCCGCCGTCAGCCACTGACCGGCCCGCAGCCACGCCCGCTTGAGATGCAGATGAACGTCCGCCTCCCAGGTGAAGCCCATGCCGCCGTGCACCTGGAGGCAGTCCCGTGCGTTGCGGACGGCCGCCTCGTCGGCGAGCAGCTTGGCGCCCGCGACCTCGGCCGGGTCCGCGGTCACCGCTGCCGCGTACACCGCCGTACGGGCCACCTCGGCGCGCACCAGCATCTGGGCGCACAGGTGCTTGACCGCCTGGAAGGCGCCGATCGGCGATCCGAACTGCTCGCGTTCACGGGCGTGCCGGACGGCCATCTCAGTGGTCCGGGCGGCACTGCCGAGCTGCTCGGCAGCGGTCAGCAGGGCGCCTTCGAGCCGGAACGGCGTCGTCCCGGGCAGCGGGGTCCCGTCCTCGACGCCCGCCGTCACGCGGTGCAGGGGCGTGAGCGGGTCGAGTGACCGTACGGGACGCGCCGTCCGTACGAGCTCCCGCACGTCATCCCCCTCCAGGACCCGCGCCGCCGCTCCCCCCAGGGTGATCAGCGCGTCCGCCGCTTCCAGATGGGCCACCGGCCGCCCCTCGTCCAGCACCGCGACCACCGCCCCGCCGTCCGCCGCCCCCTTCACCGCCCCCGCGGCGAGATGTGTGGCCGCCAGCGGTCCGGGCAGCAGCACCCGCCCCGCCTCCTCGAACAGAAGCACGGACTCGGGCAGCCCGAGCCCCACGCCGCCGTCCGCCTCGGGCAGCCGCAGCGCGAAGAACCCGGCCGCGCCCAGTTCCCCCCACACCCCCCGGTCGACGGCCACGCCCGCGTCGAGCGCGGCCCGCATCCGGTCCCTGCCGAAGCGGCCGGCGAGCAGCTCCCGTATCCCTGCCCGCAGGGCCCGCTGGTCGTCCGAAAGCTGGAAGTCCACAGTCCGCTCAGCGCCCCTTCGGCAGGCCGAGGATCCGCTCGGCGACGATGTTCCGCTGGATCTGCGAGGTGCCCGCGGCGATCGTGTACGAGAGCGAGGTCAGCCGGTCCAGGACCCATTCCCGGTCCAGATCGGCCCCGTCCGCGCCGAGCACCTCCGCGGCCGTGTCGTACAGCTCCTGGCGGGCCTGCGAGTAGCGCAGCTTGAAGACCGAGCCGCCGGTGCCGGGGACGCCGCCGCTGCGCTGGGCCTCGCCGACGTTCCACTGGGTGAGCCGCCACAGCGCCCGGAATTCGGCGTTCAGTCTGCCGAGCGTCCTGCGCAGCACCGGGTCGTCCCACCGGCCGCTGCGCCGCGCCTCGGCGGCCAGGGCGTTCAGGGTGCGACGGCAGGCGACGACCTCGCCGACGAACGCCGTACCGCGTTCGAAGGAGAGGGTGACCATGGTGACCCTCCAGCCGTCGTTCTCGGCGCCGACCCGGTGGGAGACCGGCACCCGCACCTCGTCGAGGAACATCTCGGCGAACTCGGTGGATCCGGCGAGTGTGCGCAACGGGCGGACGGTGACGCCGGGGGCGTCCATCCGCATCGCTAGCCAGCTGATCCCGCGGTGCTTCGGCGCCGCCGGATCCGTCCGCACGAGCAGCTCGCACCAGTCGGCCACCTCCGCGTGCGAAGTCCAGATCTTCTGGCCGGTGACGACGTAGTGGTCGCCGTCCCGGACCGCCCGGGTCCGCAGCGAGGCCAGGTCGGAGCCCGCCTCCGGCTCGCTGAACCCCTGGCACCAGATCTCGTCGCCGCGCAGCACCGGCGGCAGCCAGCGGGCGCGCTGCCCGGTCGTGCCCTCGGCCGCGATCGTGGGACCCGCGTGCAGCAGCCCGACGAAGTTCGCGCCGACGTACGGCGCCCCGGCCCGCTCCGTCTCCTCCAGAAAGATCAGGTGCTGGGTGGGGGTGGCGCCCCGCCCGCCGGCGTCGACGGGCCAGTGCAGCCCCGCGTACCCGGCGTCGTACAGCATGCGCTGCCAAGCGGTGTCGTAGGCCCGCCGGCCCGGCCAGTCGTCGGGGCCGGGCTTCGCCGGCAGCCCGGGCAGCACCGCGGCGAGCCACTCCCGCAGCCGCGCCCGGAACTCCTGCTCCTCGTCCGTGTCCGCGAGATCCACTACCGGCCCCGGTCCCGGTCGAGATCCAGGTCCAGCATCCTGATCGCGTTTCCGCGCATCAGTTTGTAGACGGTCTCGTCGTCCAGTCCCTTGACGTGGTCGAGCGCGACCTCCTTCGTGTGCGGGAAGGTCGAGTCGACGTGCGGATAGTCGGTCTCGAAGGTGGCGTTGTCCCGCCCGACCACGTCGAGCGACGCGACCCCGTGCTTGTCGCGGAAGAAGCAGCAGAACATCTGCCGGTAGTAGTACGTCGACGGCGGTTCCGGGATCAGATCGCGCACCCCGCCCCAGGCCCGGTGCTCCTCCCACACGTCGTCGGCGCGCTCCAGGGCGTACGGGATCCAGCCCATCTGGCCCTCGCTGTACGCCAGCTTCAGCTGCGGGAACTTCACCAGCACTCCGCTGAACAGGAAGTCCATCATCGAGGCCATCGCGTTGTTGAAGGAGAGCGAGGCCTGTACGGCGGGCGGGGCGTCCGGCGAGGCGGCGGGCATCTGCGAGCTGGACCCGATGTGCATGTTGACGACCGTGCCGGTCTCCTGGCAGACGGCGAAGAACGGATCCCAGTAGCCGCTGTGGATCGACGGCAGGCCGAGATGGGTGGGGATCTCGGAGAACGTCACGGCCCGCACCCCGCGGGCGGCGTTCCGCCTGATCTCGGTGACCGCCAGGCCGATGTCCCAGAGCGGGATGATGCAGAGCGGAATCAGCCGGCCGCCGCTGTCGCCGCACCACTCCTCCACCATCCAGTCGTTGTAGGCGCGCACACAGGCGAGCGCGACCTCCTTGTCCTTGGCCTCGGCGAAGGTCTGGCCGCAGAAGCGCGGGAAGGTGGGGAAACAGAGCGACGCCTCGACATGGTTGAGATCCATGTCCTTGAGGCGTTCGACGGGGTCCCAGCAGCCGCGCCGCATCTCGGCCCGGGTGATGCCCTCCAGCGACATGTCGTCGCGGTCGAAGCCGACGGCGGCGATGTTCCGCTTGTACGGGAACTTCAGGTCCTCGTAGATCCACCAGTCGGTCGGCGGCCCGTCCGGATCCATGGTGATGACGTACCTGCCACCCGTGTACGCCAGCTCGCCGATCCCGGCAGTGAGCGGCTGCGGACCGCGGTCGCGGTACTTGGCGGGCAGCCAGGTCGAGAAGAGGTGCGGCGGCTCGATCACGTGGTCGTCGACGCTGACGATCCGAGGCAGTTCCGTCATGGTGTCCCCTTCGGCGCACAAGGCATGTATCTGATGCCCCGTCAGTTTTGGCTCGGCTCTCAGGCTAGCCCCGCACCCCTGGACCGACAAGGCGCGGCGCTCTACGCTCTCCGCATCATCTGACTACCCGTCAGCTACAAGGGAGCGGGGGAACGCAGTGAACGAAACCGCACACGCCCTGGGCGCATCGGCCACCTTCTGGGAACTCATCGAGCGCCGCGCCGCGCTGACCCCGGACCGCCCCGTCCTCATCCAGGACGACCGCACCCTCACCTTCGGCGAGCTGCGCGACCGCTGCGAGCGGGTCGCGGCCGGCCTGTACGGGCTGGGGGTGCGCCCCGGCAGCGTCGTCGCCTGGCAGCTGCCGACCCGCCTGGAGACGGCGCTGCTCTCCTTCGCCCTCACCCGGCTCGGGGCCGTGCAGTCGCCCGTCATCCCGTTCTACCGGGACCGCGAGGTGGGGTTCGCGCTGCGCGAGTCGAAGGCCGCCTTCTTCGCCGTGCCCGGCACCTGGCGCGGCTTCGACCACGTCGCGATGGCGCACCGGATCGCCGCGGACCTCGAGCAGCCGCCGCAGATCCTCGAGGCGTACGAGGAACTGCCGGACGGCCACCCCGCCGTGCTCCCGCCCCCTCCCGTGGACGGCACGGCGGTGCGCTGGATCTACTGGACGTCGGGGACCACCTCCGACCCGAAGGGCGTCCTGCACACCGACCGCAGCCTGATCGCGGGCGGCTCGTGCCTGGCCCACGCACTGCAACTGTCGGCCGACGACATCGGCTCGATGGCGTTCCCGTTCGCCCATATCGCCGGGCCCGACTACACCGTGATGCTGCTGCTGTACGGATTCCCCGCGGTCCTGTTCGAGCACTTCACGATGGACGGGGCGCTGGACGGCTACCGGCGCCACGGGGTGACGGTCGCGGGCGGCTCGACCGCCTTCTACTCCATGTTCCTGACCGAACAGCGCAAGGACCCGACGCGCAAGGTGGTCCCCACGCTGCGGCTGCTGGCGGGCGGCGGCGCGCCGAAACCGCCGGAGATCTACCACGCGGTCGTACGGGAGATAGGCATCCAGCTCACCCACGGGTACGGCATGACCGAGGTTCCCATGATCACGATGGGTGCCCCCGACGACACGGCGGAGCACCTCGCCGAGACGGAGGGGCGGCCGCCCGAGGGCATGGAGATACGGATCACCGACGAGGACGGCAAACCACTGCCGTACGGGACGGACGGCGAGGTACGGCTCCGCGGGGAAGCCGTCTGCCAGGGCTATCTGAACGCGGCCCGGGACGCCTTCGACGCGGACGGCTTCCTCGTCACCGGCGATGTCGGCCATCTCCTGGAGAGCGGCCATCTGGTCCTCACCGGGCGGCTCAAGGACATCATCATCCGCAAGGGCGAGAACATCTCCGCCAAGGAGATCGAGGACCTGCTCCACTGCCACCCCGGGGTCGCCGACGCGGCCGTGATCGGACTGCCGGACGAGGAGCGCGGGGAACGCGTCTGCGCAGTCGTCGAGCAGCCGGCCGGGGCGGGGACGCTGACGCTGGCAGAGCTGGCCGGGTATCTGCGCACGGAGGGGCTCGCGGTGCACAAGCTGCCGGAGCAACTGGAGGTGGTGGACGCGCTGCCACGCAACGAGACATTGCGGAAGGTGCTCAAGTACAGGCTGCGGGAGCAGTTCTCCTGACCGGAAACGGGGCGCCGCTCACCGCCTGCCGGGGTCCGGAGGCATGGACCGCGTTTTCGGCCGCCTCGCCGAGGCGGCCGCGGCCCTGTGAGCGTCGAGCCGGTGCGGTCCCGGCGAGGAGACCGCACCGGCCCGGCCGGAGGCCGTTACGCGTCCGGCTCGATCACCGTGAAATAGACGGCGAACGCGGCAACCGCCTCGTCCTCGGCGATCTTTCCGTCGTGGTCCGTGTCCAGGCTCCGCGCGGCCAGTCCTGCCGACTCGTCGCTCGCGCCCAGGACCTTCAGCGCCCGCTCCACGGCGGGCACCGAGGCCGCGCCGTCGTCGTCGTTGTCCGCCACGGCAATCGCCGCGCGCAGGAACGGGCGGGCGATCTCCGCGAAGCGCTCGGGGTTGTCGCGCAGCCGTTTCACGGCCCCGCCCACGAACTCCTCACGGGTGACACGCTGGTCCCCGTCGACATCGGCGATGCCCGCCATGCCCTGCCAGAACGCCTCGGCCCCGGTGTAGAGCGCCTGCCCCTTGTCGCAGCGGGCCGTCGTACCGAATTCGGCGAGCAGACGGGCCGCGGCGGCGTTGAAATCCGCGCGATCGATGTATCCGTTGCCGTCCTGGTCGAAGGCGGCGAAGCGGAAGGCGATCTTGCGCTCATATTCTGCGCTGTCCATGCGGGGAGCGTACGTCGCCTGCGGGCATCACGTGTCACTTACGCGCGCCACCGGTGTGACAACCTGGCCTTAACACCGGGTGGCGGGATGGTTTCAGGCCGAAAGCGGCTGGGCTCCGTCGTCGACGGCCGCGTCCCAGTCGGGGTAGACATCGAACAGACGGCGCACGCCAAGGGCGGCGAGCACCCGGTTGACGTGAGAGCCCTCCTCCGCGCCGCGGGCCGGCAGAATCAGCCGCAGCCTCCCGCCGCAGGAGCGCATCAGGCGGCGGGCCGCGATCAGCATGCCGACGCCGCTCGAATCGCAGAACAGCACCTCGGAGAGGTCGAGCACCACGTCGTGACGTCCGACGGCGACCGCGTCATGGACGGACTGGCGGACCGCGGGCGACGTCAGCAGGTCCAGTTCGCCGCGTATGTGCAGCACGGTCCACACACCCTGCTCGGTCTCGGCCACTTTCAGAGTCACTCGACTGGGCCTCTCGTTCCGGGGAATCCGACGATCCGGAAGAATCCGTTCCTCCTCGCGGCTGCCCCCGCCGCACACCCATGAAACACCGACCCGCAGAAGTAGACACAGACGGGTTTCAGGCAGAAATGATCACTTCAGGTCCGATTCCAACATCCCGGGATGTCGCATTCCCTGCCGTCCGGGGCGTTCTCAGGGGCGCACTTGCCGCAAAAACACCTGCAGGGCGAGTGCCGCCGACTACATTCGATGTGACGAGGGGGACAGGGCTGGGGGTCCTATGGCGAAAGACGCACCGCCCCGCTGGGACCGCAAGATGCAGCAACGGCTGGCACGCGGCGAGGCGGCGGCCCTCGGCGAGCTCTACGACCGTTTCGCCCCACTCGTCCACAGCCAGGCCCACCGGATGCTCAACGACGAGTCGGCCGCCGAGTTGGTGACCCGCGAGGTCTTCGGGTACGTGTGGGAGAACCCCGACGCGTACGACCCCAAGCAGGGTTCGATGCGGTCCTGGGTGGCCCGGCTCACCCACCGCCAGTCCGTGCGGCGCCTGCGTGCCGCGGAACCGTCCGTGTTCGCGCGGGGCGAGGACGGCGCACACGGCAGGGGTGAGGACACCGCGGCCCGGCAGGAGCTGGAGGAGCGGGTGCAGCGCGCCACCGCCGCAGCGCGCGCCGACTACATCGTCGCCTCCATGCCCGCACCGCTGCGGTCCGCACTGGAGCTCGCGTACATCCAGCGCAGGGACTACCGGCAGACCGCGGCCGACCTCGGGGTGACCGCGGACGAGGCCCGCCGCCGGCTGCGGCTCGGGCTGCAGCTGCTCGCCACCGCCGGCACCCGCCCGCTCGACGGGTCCGAGCCGCCCGGATACGGACGGATGCTGTGAGCGGCGACGACGACGCGAACATGCGCGACGACGAGATGTGGGGCGCGCGGCGCATACCGGGACCGCGGGCGGCGGCGGACGACTTCGACCTGGGCGCCGTACCGATGGCGCCCAGGCCCACGGCACGTGAACCGGCGGCACGCGAACCGGAACCGGAATCTCCGGCGGCGCCACCGCAGCCGGCTGCCCCGGTGCTTCCCCACGGCGTGCTCAAGGCGCTTCTCGGCGCCTGGGCGCTTGCCGCCTGTTCCGCCGAGGAGACCGAGGCGGTCGAGGCACACCTCCCCGGGTGCGCCGCCTGCGCTGACGAAGCGCTGCGGCTGCGCGACGCGGTCGGTCTGCTGCACACCGACCGCAGCCTGGACCTCGACCCGCTGCTGCGCGCCCGGGTGCTCGAAGGCTGTCTGAGCCGTCGCCCGGCCAAGATCCCGGTACCGGGCTGGGCCGTTCCGTACGACGCGGAGACCGCCCGCCTCGATGCGCTCCTCCGCGACATCGACAGCTCGGAATGGCATGCGCCGGTGCGGCTGAGGTGGTTCGAGGGTGAGCGACCGGTCAACCGCAAGACGACGGTCGCCGGGGTGATCGGCCATCTGATGACCGTCGACGGGCTGGTCAGCACTGCCCTCGGCCTCGACGATCCGGCCGCCTGCGGACGTGGCGGGAGCGATACCGCCGCCGGCTCCGAGTTCCCGCTCTCCCCCGCCCCGCGCACCGAGACGTACTGGTCGGCGGCCCGACGACCGCCCACCCGGGCCGTCCGCGAGCCTTGGCGCGACCAGAGCCACGCCCTCATCCGTACGGTGTCGTTCGCCGGCCGCGGGGTCGCCGAGCTGTCCGTCTCGTACGGGGACTTCGCCCTCCCGCTGCAGGACGCCCTGCTGGACCGGGCCTTCGAGTGCTGGGTGCACGGGGGGGACATCGCGGACGCGGTGGACTATCCGTACGAGGCCCCGTCCGCCGCCCATCTCCACCGGATGATCGACCTGGCGGCCCGGCTCCTGCCGGCCGCCCTCGCCGGACGCCGCCGGGCCGGGCTCGCGGCGCCCGCCCGGCATCTGGTGACGGCCGGTTCGCCGGGCCGTTCGCTCCATCTGGAGATCGAGGGCTCGGGCGGCGGCAACTGGTACATCGCCCTGGACTCCCCGGCCGCGCTCGGCTCGCCCGACCACGCGGTCGCGCAGGTGGCGCTGGACAGCACGGAGTTCTGCCGGCTGATCGCGGGCCATGTGTCGCCCGTCGACGCGGCGGCCGGGCAGGCAGGCGACCGGGAGGCGATCCGCGACGTGCTCTTCGCCGCGGCGTCGCTCAGCCGGCTCTAGGGCCTGTTCTGAGTTCCCCGCCTGCGCCCCGACGCCCGGCACGCACGCTCGCCGCTGCGCCCGCGCTTCGCGCGAACGACGGGGAACTCAGAACAGGCCCTAGGAGGGAGCGCCGTCCGCCCGCAGGACGGGCCTGGCGGCGTCTGGTGCATGCGATCGCAAGGCGGAGGGACGCGCCGATACCGGGCGTATCGGGGCGAGCCCGACAACGCGGTGAGCGTGCGTGCCAGGCGTCGCCAGGCAGGCGGGACTTTCGAAACACGCCCTGGGGACGTGTCCCGTAGGGTCTTCCGCGCTACGCGAAGATCACCGTGCGGCGCCCGTTGAGCAGGATGCGTCGCTCCGCGTGCCACTTCACCGCGCGCGCCAGCGCCTGGCACTCCACATCGCGCCCGATCGCGACCAGCTCGTCCGGCGTGACGCCGTGGCCGACCCGCTCGACCTCCTGCTCGATGATCGGTCCCTCGTCGAGGTCGGCGGTCACGTAGTGCGCCGTCGCACCGATCAGCTTCACACCGCGGGCATGAGCCTGGTGGTACGGCTTCGCGCCCTTGAAGCTCGGCAGGAAGGAGTGGTGGATGTTGATGATCCGGCCGCTGAGCTGCTTACACAGATCGTCGGAGAGGACCTGCATGTAGCGGGCGAGGACGACCAGCTCGACGTTCTCCTCGCGGACCAGCTGCAGCAGCTGTGCCTCCGCCTCCGCCTTGGTCTCCTTGGTCACCGGGATGTGCCGGAAGGGCACGTCGTACGAGGCGGCGAGCTCGGCGAAGTCCGTGTGGTTGGAGACGACCGCCGCGATGTCGATCGGCAGCGCGCCGATGCTGGAGCGGAACAGCAGGTCGTTGAGACAGTGGCCGAACTTGCTGACCATCAGCACGACCCGCATCCGGTCCGAGGACCGGTGGATCTGCCAGTCCATCCGGAACGAGTCCCCGATGGCGGCGAAACTGGCCCGCAGCTTCTCCACGGTCACCGGGGCGTCCGCCGAGAAGTGGACCCGCATGAAGAACAGACCCGTGTCGTGGTCACCGAACTGCTGGCTGTCCTCGATATTGCAGCCGGTCATGAAGAGATAACTCGACACGGCGTGCACGATGCCCTTTTTATCCGGGCACGAGAGGGTGAGGACGTACTGCTCGGGGGTGGTCTCAGCAGGCTGCGGCGCGGTCATGTCCGTAGCGTGCCACACCGTCCCTGATTCAGGCGGTCCTGGTCATGATGCGGAGCACGTCCAGGGAGCGCGGCGGGGTGTCGGGGTCCTCGCCGTCGTTCGTGGCGAGCAGCACGTGCGCCTCACGGGCGGCCCGTACGCCTTCCGGCCAGCCGTGGTGTTCCAGGTAGGCGGAGACGGGGGCATCGGCGCCGACCTGGTGCATGATGCGCAGCACCCGCAGCACGGCGACGTCGACGAGGGCCGCCTCGTTGGAGTCGCGGAAGACCGTGCCGACGTATTTCTCGGCGGACCAGTTGTCCAGCCAGGTGTCCTCGACCAGGCGGTACACGGCGTCGGTGACATCGCCGTACCCCTCCCGGCCGGCCAGCCAGCACTCGTGGTGGAAGACGGGGTCGGAGAGCATGTGCAGCGCCGAGCGCACGTTGCTGCGCCAGCGCCACCAAGGAACGTCATTGAGCGGCATGCCGCCCATGGTGGAGGAGCGACGGCCGCGACGGGAAGTGTTCTCCGAACCTTGCTGCACGGTTGTCGATCGTACGTTCCCTCCTTCCAGGCTCGCACCGACCCCTGTAATTCACCTGGGCGTCACCGAGCGTTGAGCGGAGCACACATTGGCGTTACCCATGGCGCGGAAATGTCCAGGTCCATGACCGGATGGCGACGCCTCACTTCCTCCCGCCCCTACACATTCCTCACGTGTACGGGGGCAGCCGGGGCATTGCTGATCACCGGCTGCGGTGTGCTCCCTGGGGCCTCGGGGGACTCCAGGGAGCCCGTCACCGTCATGACCTGGTCCCCCGACGGCTCCAATGGTCCGGGCACGGAGAACATGTCGGGCATGACGGCCATGGCCCGCACCTATGCCCGTTGGGCGAACAGCAACGGCGGGATCGACGGGCACGAGCTGCGCGTCGTCACGTGCAACGAGGACGACACGTCGACCGGAGCGGGGGACTGCGCCCGGCGGGCGGTCGCGGAGAAGGCGGTCGCGGTCGTCGGCTCGTACAGCCCGGAGGGCTACTCCTTCATGGGGCCGCTGGAGGCCGCCGGGATCCCGTACATCGGTGGCTACGGGGCCTCCGCCGAGGAGTTCACCAGCTACAACTCGTACCCCGTCAACGGCGGCCAGTCGGCGCTTCTGGCAGGCAACGCCAAGCAGCTCGCACGCAGTTGTGAGCGGGTCTCCCTGGTGCGCCCCGACACGCAGGGCGGCGACGGCCAGGCGTGGCTCTTCAGCACCGGCCTGAAGGTAGAGAAGAAGCAGCCCGTGTCCACCGACATCCGGGCGGCGGAGGCGGCCACGTCCTACGACCAGGCGGCCGAGCAGGCGCTGGAAGGGGCGGGGCAGTCCGACGGGTGCGTGACAGCGGTACTCGGGGAACACACGGAGACGTTCTTCGACTCCTTCCGCCGTCTCGGACCGGCGGACGGGTCCGTGCGGATCTCGTCGGTCCTCGGCAGCGTCGGCCAGCCCCTGATCGACAGCACCGGCGGGCGGAACAGCCCGTTCGAGGGGGCGTACGTCACCGGCTGGTACCCCGAGTCGGGGGATGTCCGCTGGGACGAGATGCGCGAGGTGATCCGGAAGCACGCGTTCAACGACAACCGGATCGACCCGGACGACACGGGTGTCCAGACGACGTGGATCGCGTACACGGTACTGAAGGAGATCGTGACGGCGATCAACGCCCCGGACATCACCGGCAGCAAGATCACGACCGCCCTCAACAAGGGCACCGAGGTCGACACCGGTGGTCTCACGCCGGTGCTGCGGTGGCGGTTCGAGGACGTGCTGGGCTCGTCGGCGTATCCGCGGATCGTGAACCGGAAGGTGACGTTCCAAGTGGTGCGGAATGGTCGGCTGGTGGCCGAGCGGAAGGGGTTCGTGGACGTCACGAACACACTGTCGGAGGCCAGCGCGAAGGGCTGAGCACCCGCAAGCCCCTCCGGTGGTCGAGGAGCGGCGCATGGGGATGCGGACGCATGGGGGGTGCGGGCGCACGGGGGATGCGCACCGAGGGGGTGCGGACGCACGGGGGACGCGGACGCACGGGGGACGCGGACGCACGGGGGACGCGGACGCACGGGGGACGCGGACGCACGGGGGACGCGGACGCACGGGGGATGCGGACGCACGGGGGGCGTGCGCACCGAGGGGGTGCGGGGGTGCTGTCCCGGTACTGGGCGGCACCCCCGCACCGCTGTCAGAGCTCCGTCGGCGCCCGCCGCGTCAACCCGTACTTCGCCGCGATCGAGTTCCACAGCCCCGACGCCTGCGCCTTCGCCTTACTCGCCTCACCGCTCGCCCGGTCGCCCTGAGCCGTCTCGGACGTCCTGCGGGCCCGCCCGTGCTTGCAGATCTTCCTGCCGTTCTTGGCCTGCGCGGCCCATGCCGCGTAGTGGTCGTCGGCGGAGGCCGACGCCTGCCACGCCTTCGTGAGCGCCGCGGTCAGCTGCGCGTTGTCCGGCAGCTTGTCGACGGTCAGCCCCTGCAGCCGCGTCACCAGGTCGCGGCGCTGCTTGGCCGCGCCCTGCAGATCGGTGACCGCCTGGTCCAGATTGGTGCAGGACCTGGTCTTCTCCACGGCCCCGATGACCGCCGCACGGCTGTTGTTGCTGTCCGCGAGCAGCTTGTCGAGCGCCTCGGCCTGCTGCTTCGCCGGGTCGGCCGCCGCCTGCGTGGAGGGCGTCGCGGCGGGCGAACTCGCCGCGGCCACCGGCTGCTTGTTGTCCGTGCCCTTGTCGTCGCCGCCACTCATCAGCGCGCCCGCGCCCAGCCCGACGACGGCGCAGCCGACGACGACCGCGGCGATCAGCGGGACGTGCGACGGCTTCTTGCGCTGCCCGGCCCGGCCCTGCGACGGCTCGCCGTGCGGCGACCGGTAGGCCGGCGCGGGCTGCTGGTGCGACTGAGCGGCGCCCTGGTACGGCGCCTGCCCCGGGTCGAACCGGGGCATCTGCTGCGTGGAGGCCGTCGGCTCCTCGGTGCGGAACAGGTTGTCGAACTCGGCGGGGGGCTGCCGCTCACCGGGCGTCTCCGGACTGATGCCGTACGGGGCACCACCGGGCACCGGCGGAATGTACTGGGTCGCGTCGGCGTCGGAGGCCGATGCGGGCGGCTGCGCGTGGGCGATGAACTGGGTCGCCTCCGCGGCACTCTCGGCCGGCACCGGCGCGATGAACTGGGTCGCCTCCGCGGCACTCTCGGCCGGCACCGGCGCGATGAACTGGGTCGCCTCCGCGGCACTCTCGGCCGGTACCGGCGCGATGAACTGCGTGGCATCCGCGTCGCCGCCCATGCCCGCACTCGTGCCCGTTCCCGGTACGGCCTCCGGGGGCAGCGGCTGGGAGTACGGCTGGGACTGTCCGTACGGCTGGGGTTGAGCGTACGGCTGCGCCTGGGGTTGAGCGTACGGCTGCGCCTGGGGCTGGGCGTACGGCTGAGGCTGCTCGGCCGGCAGGGCCGGGCCCTGCTGCCCGTACGCCTGCCCCTGGTCGTACTGCGCGTACTGGCCCTGCGGCGACACGTCCTGCTGCGGCGCCTGCGGCGCCTGCGGCCCCCAGGGCTGGCCCCAGGGCTGTCCGCCCGCCGGAGCGGACTGGTCGGCCGGTCCGCCCGGTATCCAGGGCTCGCCGCCACCTGCGGGCAGCACGACACCTTCGTGCGCGGGCCGTACAGCAGGGGGCTGCTGCTCGTCACCCTGTCCGCTCTGCGTCACCGGGGCTCCTACGTGTAAACCTACGGGATCGTCGGCTCACGCTATCGGGTGACGGCCGCTCTCCGCCAAGCGCCTGATATCACTCATCGCCCCTTCACCGGGGCAGTAACACACCAGGCCCTGACGACGCAGTTAACGGGCGCCCCGAAAAGACCTCCGGTCAGACGCCGGTCAGGCCGCCTGGAGCTCCAGCCGCGCCCCGAACTCCCGGACCGCCGGCTCGTCGGCGTACGGGACCAGCCGCTGCTGCAGATCGTCCAGATACTCCGCGCCCCGGCTCGATCGCACCGTCCCCAGCAGCTCCATCGCCCGCGTCCCCGTATGACACGCCTGCTCCACCTCGCGCAGCTGCACCTGCGCCGTGGCGAGCAGCACCAGACCGATGCCCCGGCGCCGGGCCCGGGACTCCGGAAGAGCGGCCAGGGACTCCGTCGCCCGGCGCGCGGCCGCCTCCGCCTGGCCGAGATCACGGTGACAGTGCGCCAGCTCGTCGGCGAGATAGGCGGAGTCGAAGTGGACGATCCATGACGGGTCGTCACCAGTGTCCGGCTCGGCGTGTTCCAGCGCCGTCAGGGCCCGGCCCGCCACCGCCTGGCAGGTCCGGACATCGCCGAGCAACGCGTGCCCGCGCGCCTCCGCCGCGTAGAACATCGCCTCCGCGCGTGGGGTGACCCGCCCGCGCGCCCCCTCCTGCGCGGCCCGTGCCAGCTGCGCGATCTCCCGCGGGTTGCCGAGCTGTGCGGCGAGATGGCTCATCGAAGCGGCCAGCACATAGCCGCCGTACGCCCGGTCGCCCGCCGCCTGGGCCAGCCGCAGAGCCTGGATGTAGTACCGCTGGGCGAGCCCCGGCTGCCCCGTGTCCACCGCCATGTACCCGGCGAGCTCGGTGAGCCGCGCGACCGCCGCGAACAGCTGCCGTCCGACCGTTTCGCGGTAGGCCCCCGAGAGCAGCCCGGAGACCACGCTGTTGAGGTAGTGCACCAGGACCGGCCGCACATGTCCGCTGCCGAACCGGTGGTCGAGGTCGACCAGCGCCGCCGTCATCGCCCGCACCGCCTCCACGTCCGACATCCCGACCCGCGCCCCCGCCGCGCGCGCCACCTGCGGGTCGGCGCCGGTGATCAGCCAGTCCCTGCTGGGCTCGACCAGCGCCGAGGACCCGACCGCCGAGCCGGACAGGACGTCGCGGCGTCCGACATCGCTGCGCCACAGCTCGCAGACCTGCTCGATCGCGCCGATCACGGTCGGTGCGAACTGCAGGCCGACGCCGGACGCCTGATTCTTGCCGTTGGCCATCCCGATCTCGTCGATTGTGACCGTACGGCCGAGCTTGCGGCCGAGCGCCTCGGCGATGGTTCCCGGTGCCCTGCCACGCGGTTGCTGTCCGCGCAGCCAGCGGGCCACGGAGGTCTTGTCGTAACGGAGGTCGAGGCCGCGCTCCGCGCCGACCATGTTGACTCGGCGGGCAAGGCCCGCATGGGAACATCCGGCTTCCTGGATGAGCGCCTGGAGCCGTTCGTTCGGCTGGCGTGCGACGAGAGTCCTGGCTGCCATGTTTCCCCCCTGAGGCCGCAGTGATCGGTGCATGGATCACTGCCCGGCATATGCCCAACAAATGCGCACATACATCGTGTTGGTGTTTTCCTTGGCTTTCACGGTGTTCATGGCGCTTATCGTGTCGTTCTTCGGGTTCGGTGCGTATTCGGCATGGGGGAACTGTTCCGGATTCCCCCCATGTGGCTACCCGTCCCTCGACGTGCCGCCTCATGCGCGCCCCCGCCCATGCATCCATGCGCCCCATGTGCCGGGCCGATGTGCCGTGACCGCGTTCGTCACGCCCGTAACCCCAGGTGGTCGCGGAAGTTGTGATGTTCGTGGAAGAGCCCATCGGAGTCATGGAAACCGCACAGGTCCCCCAACAACGAGGTGAGCAACTGCTCGACGCCGCCGTGCGCTATGCGGAGGAGCGGCACTGGGAGGTGTTCCCCGGCACCTGGCTCCAGGCGGTGGAAGGGGCGGAACGGTGCTCGTGCGGAGAAGCCCGCTGCGCCGCCCCCGGGGCCCACCCCACCGGACCCGACTGGGCGAGCCGGTCGACCGGCAGTGGCGCCGCGGCCCGCCGGATGTGGTCCCAGCAGCCCGGGGCGTCGGTGCTGCTGCCCACCGGGCGCGCCTTCGACGCGATCGACGTACCGGAGTCCGCCGGCTTCCTGGCGCTGGCCCGGATGGAGCGGATGAACCTGCCGCTCGGCCCCGTCAGCTGCACCCCCGACCGCCGGATGCTCTTCTTCGTACTGCCCGGCGCGGCGGCCAGGGTGAACGATCTCGTACGGAGGCTGGGCTGGAGCGCCACCGCGATCGGTCTGCTCGGCCGCGGTGAGGGCCACTACGTGGCGGGCCCGCCGACCTGGATCGGCGGGCGTGGTGCGGTGCAGTGGGTACGCCGGCCCACCCCCGCCAACCGCTGGCTGCCCGACGCCGAAGAGGTCATCAGCCCGCTCGCCTACGCCTGCGGACGGACAGCAGCCGACGCGCGCGCCCGCCTTTCGTAGTCTGGGTCCCTCATACGGGGACATCGAGGGCAGGAGCACCATGTCGGACCAGAACACGGCGGAATCGCGCGCGGCGATGGAGGCGGGCGCGGCACGAACGGCGCCGCCCGCCGTTCGCGTACAAGGCCTGTGGAAGCGGTTCGGGGAACAGGTCGCGGTCGCCGGGATCGATCTGGAGCTGCCCGCGGGCAAGTTCATCGGCCTGGTCGGACCCAACGGCGCGGGCAAGACGACCACGCTGTCGATGGTGACCGGGCTGCTCCGTCCCGACCACGGCACGGTCGAGGTCGGCGGGCACGACGTCTGGCGGGACCCGGTCGAGGTGAAAGCCAGGATCGGCGTCCTGCCGGAGGGACTGCGGCTCTTCGAACGCCTCTCGGGGCGCGAACTCCTCGCGTACATCGGACGGTTGCGCGGACTGCCGGGCGCCGAGGTCGACAAGCGGGCCAACCAGCTGCTGGACGTACTCGACCTGGCGGGCTCCGGGAACAAGCTGGTCGTCGACTACTCGACCGGCATGCGGAAGAAGATCGGGCTCGCCGCGGCGCTGCTGCACAACCCCGACGTACTGTTTCTGGACGAGCCGTTCGAGGGCGTCGACCCCGTCTCGGCGCAGACCATCCGCGGGGTCCTGGAGCGGTACACCCGCTCGGGGGCGACCGTCGTCTTCTCCAGCCATGTGATGGAGCTCGTCGAGTCGTTGTGCGACTGGGTGGCCGTCATGGCGGGCGGCACGATCCGGGCGCAGGGCACCCTCGCCGAGGTGCGCGGCGACGCGACGTCACTGCAGAACGCGTTCCTCGAACTCGTCGGCGCGGGCAGCCGGGACAACAGCGACTCCCTCGACTGGCTGGGCGGCGCCCGATGACCATGCTCGACACACCCGTCAGCTCCGCCGCCCGCCCCGCCGCCGGCGGCGAACGGCTCATTCGCGTCTTCGTACGGCTCAAGCTGACGCTGCTGCGCAACGGGCTGCGGCAGTCCTCCGGCAGACGAGTCGCGTACATCTCGTCCGTCGTCCTCACCCTGCTGTTCGCCGCAGGCCAGATCGTCGCGCTGACCGCACTGCGCGGCCATGCCCACGCGGGGTCCCTGACGGTCCTGCTGACCGGGATACTGGCACTCGGCTGGGCGGTGATGCCGCTCTTCTTCCCCAGCGGCGACGAAACCCTCGACCCGAGCCGGCTCGTGATGCTGCCGCTGCGGCCGCGCCCGCTGGTCAGGGCGCTGCTGGTGGCATCGCTCGTCGGCATCGGACCGCTGTTCACGCTCTGCCTGGCGGCCGGTTCGGCGTTCGCGGTGGCGCACGGGGCGGCAGCCGTGGTGTGCGCGGTGGTCGCCGTGCCGCTGACACTGGTGGTGTGCGTCGCCCTGGCGCGGGCCGTCGCCACGGCCAACACCCGGCTGCTGAGCTCCCGCAAGGGCCGCGATCTGGCGCTTCTCAGCGGACTCGTGGTCGCGGTCGGCATCCAGGTCGTCAACTTCGGTGCGCAGCGGCTCGGCCGGTCCGGTGGGCTGGCCGCGCTCGACCCGGCGGCGGAGGTGGTGCGCTGGCTGCCGCCCGCCTCGGCGATCGGCGCGGTGGACTCGGCGGCGCAGGGGTCGTACGGGCGGGCCGTGGCGCAACTGCTGCTCTCCGTCGCGGCGCTGGGCGCGCTGGTGTGGCTCTGGCAGCGGAGTCTGGTGAAGCTGATGACCGCCCCGGACGGTTCCACCCTGGCCGCCGCCGGAGCAGCCCGGGAGAAGTCCGGCAGGGGCGGCTCCCGGCTCTCCGCACTGCTGCCCGAGGGGCGCACGGGGACGGTGATACGGCGCAGTCTGCGGTACGTGGCACGGGACCCGAAGACCAAGGCCGCCTGGGTGACGGCGCTCGCCATCGGGCTGATCGTGCCGTTGCTCAACGCGGTGCAGGGCACCGGCTCGGTCTACTTCGCCTGCTTCGCCGCCGGGATGCTCGGCATCCAGATGTACAACCAGTTCGGGCAGGACACCTCCGCGTTCTGGATGGTGGCGCTGACGATCTCCTCGACCCGGGACGCCTACCTCGAACTGCGCGGGCGGGCGGCGGCGTTGCTGGTGATCACTCTCCCGTACACGGTGCTGGTGACCGTGGTGACGGCGGCGGTGCTCGGCGACTGGGAGAAGCTGCCGAGCGCCATAGGGCTGTCGCTCGCCCTGCTGGGCGCGATGCTGGCGACGGGGGCACTGGCATCGGCCAACTTCCCGTACTCGATCCCTCAGGACAGCGGGTTCAAGAACGTGGCACCGGGGCAGGCCGGGCTCGCCTGGATCTCGATCTTCGGCGGCATGGTCTCGGCGGCGCTGCTGTGCGCGCCGGTGATCGTGGCGACGATCTGGCTGCATCTCGTCGACGCGGAGGACTGGTTGTGGGTGCTGCTGCCGGTCGGCAGCGCGTACGGGGCGCTGGTCGCCTGGGCGGGCCTGCGGCTGGCCGCACCGCGCACGGCGAACCGGCTGCCCGAGATCCTGGCGGCGGTCAGCAAGGGGTGACGCGAGCCGGGTCGGGCCGCTCCGTCACGGGGAGACGGGCTCGCGGTCGTTCCGCGGGTCCTCGGCGAACTCCTCCAGGAACGGCTCGACCGCGGCGCGCCAGCCGTCCGGCTGGTCGTAGTGGACGAGATGGCCGGCGTCCGCCACCTCCGCGTACTGTCCGCGCGGCAGTACGCGGACCATCTCCTGGGCCTCCGCCCGGCCCAGCTCGCCGTCCAGCCCGCGAAGCACCAGCGCCGGGCACCGGACCTGCGCCAGCTCCTCCCAGTGCGCGTCGTACACCCATGTCGCGCGGGACCGGAGCATCTGGCGGCGGGAGAAGACGGGGCGCCAGCCGTCGGCGCGCTCGGCCATCACCTCGGCGAAGAAGTCACCGCGGGCCGGGTTCGGCCGCTCCACCCAGGGGTCGTCCTCGCCGAACCACTTCCGCACGTCGGAGAGTGTCGCGAACGGCACCGGCCAGGACGTGAACCAGTCCTCCCACTCCCGCTGCGAGGCCGCGCCGAGCGCGGAGGCCCGCATGTCGCAGATGACCAGGGCCCGGACCAGATCGGGGCGCTTCGCGGCGAGCTGCCAGGCGGTGAGGGCGCCCATCGAATGGCCGACGACGGTGACGGGGGCCAGGCCGAGCTGCTCGATCGCCGCCTCGGCATCGGCGACGTACGCCTCACGGGTGTACGGGCCCTCGGCGGGCTTCTCGCTGCGGCCGTGCCCCCGCTGGTCGAGCCCGACCGCCCGGTGCCGCTCGGCGAGCCAGCGGGTGGTGGAGGCCCAGTGAGAGGCCCGGCCCATCAGTCCGTGAAGCAGTAAGACCGCGGGGGCGCGTTCGCCCTCCGTGCGCTCCTTGGGCGGATCTGCGAACTCCCAGGCCGCGAGGCGTACGCCGTCGGATCCGGTTACATCGATGCGCCGCACCATGTGTCCTGGCACCCCCTACTGGTCCTCGACAACCGCTCGATCGCCGTGTGGTCGTGTCACGCCAGACTATCGAACCTGTATTCGAAAATCGGTGTTCGGCGTGCAACACCCCTCGTTCGAGTGACACCCGCCAAGGATTGACATCGGCCACTGAGGGGAGATCTTCTCCGGGAGGCGGACCACTCGGGGATGAGGGTCCGTGGGGACCGACCTTGAGAGCTCGGGGCTCCAGGTCGGAACAGGGGAGGAGAGGCCCCGGCGCCGCATGGCGCCGGGGCCCTCCCATGTCCGGGGGGCGCGCGGGGCAGCGTGCGCCGGGGCATACGGCGCCGGCGCCACGGCATGCGGGGCCGCGGCCTTGAGGGCAGTCCTGCCCCTCTGGGCAGGACTGACGGGCGGGGCGGTCCTGGTGCTCGTGATCGTGGCAGCCGCCCTCTGCTGCACATGCCAGTACGACGGGCGCATCCGCTGCTCCCTCCCCGCCCGCATGGCCAGGCGGCCGGCACTCTCAGGTATGGCTCAGCCACAGCCTCGCACGCGAGGCGCCCGGCCGCTGCCATTCGGGACGGAAAATCGGAAACCGGACGTTACGGCTTCGGCGTCCCGCGTGCGGGTCGGCGTACGGTCCACGTGCGGTCCTCCCGGCCGCCTTCGGTCAGCGCTTGGCTACGAACACGTGCGAGGCGATCTCGGAGTCCAGCTCCGCCGCCTCACCGCTGCTGCCGACCAGCACCCCGCCCGGCGACTGCGTCACGCTGACCACGGAACCGGGCTGCACGCCCGCCCGCCGCAACGTATACATCAGCTGAGCGTCCGTCTGGATCGGCTCACCGATCCGGCGCACCACCACGGTCTTGCCATCGGCTCCCGGGTCGAGCTCCGACAGGCTCACCATGTCGGCGTTCAGGAACGGGTCGGGCTCGGCCTTCTCGCCCAGCTCCTCCAGGCCCGGGATCGGATTCCCGTACGGAGACTCCGTCGGGTGCCGCAGCAACTCCAGCACCCGCCGCTCCACTGCCTCGCTCATCACGTGCTCCCAGCGGCAGGCCTCGGCGTGCACCTGCTCCCACTCCAGGCCGATCACGTCGACGAGCAGGCACTCGGCGAGACGGTGCTTGCGCATCACCCGGGTCGCCAGCCGACGGCCCTCCTCCGTCAGCTCCAGATGCCGGTCGCCCGCAACCTGCACCAGACCGTCGCGCTCCATCCGCGCCACCGTCTGGCTGACCGTCGGACCGCTCTGGTCCAGCCGTTCCGCGATCCGGGCGCGCATGGGAACGACGCCTTCCTCTTCGAGTTCGAGGATGGTGCGGAGATACATCTCCGTTGTGTCGATCAGTCCGGACATTCGTGCCCCTCGATGCTGTGACAGGAAAAACGTCGTGCGCTGGCCCTCAGACAATTCTGACGCATACCGCTGACAACCGTGCCGTGCCGACCGAACCCTGGACCTCCCGTGTGCGAACCGGACGGTATTGACAGGTCACTGGTCCAGACCGCAACGTGATCCGCGGCACGGACACCCCACCCCCTGTGGAAAGGGCCTCCTCGATGAGCGACAGCAAGCTGGCCGGTCAGTTCTTCGATGCAGCGATCGGCCTGCTGGAGCGTGTACGTGACGAGGAGGCCGACACGATCGCGGCAGCCGGGGCCGCGATCGCGGACACCGTCGAGGCGGGCGGCCGGCTCTTCGCGTTCGGCGCCGGCCACTCGTCCCTCGCCGCCCAGGACGTCGTCTACCGGGCCGGTGGACTGGCCCTGATGAACCTGCTCGCCGTGCCCGGCACACTCGGCGTCGATGTCATGCCGGCGACGCTCGGCTCGGCGCTGGAACGCGTCGAGGGGCTGGCCGGCGCCGTACTCGACTCCGGCCCGGCGAGCGCCGGCGACCTGCTGGTGATCATCTCGCTCTCCGGGCGCAACGCGTTGCCCGTCGAAATGGCGGCGGGCGCGCGGGCACTCGGCCTGAAGGTCATCGGTGTCACATCGGTCGCCTACGCGGACGGGACCCGGTCGCGGCACGTCTCGGGCGGGTTCCTGCGGGACCACTGCGACATCGTCGTCGACAGCAAGATCGCGATCGGCGACGCGGAGCTGACGGCGGAGGGCGTCGAGGCGCCGTTCGCGCCCGCCTCGACGGTGGTCACCAGTGCGGTGATGCAGGCCATGATGGCGACGGCCGCGGAGCGACTGGCCGAGCGGGGAATCGAGCCGCCGCTGCTGCGGTCGGGGAACGTCGATGGCGGGCACGAGTGGAACGGACGCGTGATGGCGCAGTACGCGGATCGGATCTTCTACCGGCACTGAGGCAGGAACTACGCTTCCCCGGATGGCCCGTTCCGTCCTCGAACGCCGGACGGGCCGGATCGGTGGCCCTACGGGGTTGCGGGCAGTGCCCGGGACAGGTCCACTGCGGTTGCCACCCGGGCCGCCACGCTCTCCGCATACGTCGCGTCCTGACGTTCGAAAGGACTGCGGTTCGCCGCCCGGAGGAACGTCACCACGCCCAGCGTCCGGCCCCGGCTCCGCAGCACCGCGCACAGGGCATGGACCGAGTCGCCCGGCCACTGACAGTCCGCCGCCCAGGCCCCCGGAGCCGCGCCGGCGCTCGCGCGGACCGAGCCCGTGCGGTCCACCGCCTCGAGCGCCGGGTGGCCCGGGGCGTAGCGGAGCGGAATGCCGCCTCCCGCCACGGGCCGGCACGGGCCGGGGGCGTCGGTCGGTGTCGCCGCCGCCCGGACCAGCCGTACCCCCGCCACCAGGTCGATCAGCGCATGGTCGGCGAAGCCTGCCAGTGCGTAGTCCAGGTAGGAGGTCGCCGCCTCCATCGGGTCCTCGCACTCGGCCGCCGACCGGCACGCCCGGTACAGCTGGTTCGACCGGAACCGCACCCGGTCCGCCTCCTGCGCCGCCAGCCGCTCCGCCGTCACGTCCTGGAACAGCCAGCCGACCCCCAACGGAACCGGGTCCTCCGCGAGCGGCGACGCCAGCTGCAGGAACCCGCTGCGCCAGCAGCGCCGCCGGTCCCCCTGCGCCGTCCGCAACGTCACCCACAGGTCGGCGGGCGCGGGCGGCGACCCCTCGGCCAGGACGTGCTGGAGCGCACCCTCCAGGTCCTCGACACCCTGCACGAGCAGCTCTCCGAGCGGGCGTCCCAGCATCGTCGTACGGCCGCCGCCGAGCGCCCGCGCCGCATAGGCGTTGACGACCGTCGGCCGCAGGTCCACGTCGACGAGGACCACGCCCGAGGAGGCGTCCTCGAACAGCGCCTCGCTGAGGGCGATCGACCGCTCCAGGTCGATCTGGGCGTGCACCTCGCCGAACGCGCAGTAGACCCCGGCCGGCTTCCCGTCCGCGCCCCGCACCCCGGCCGACTGGGTCCGTACGAGCACCCGGCCGCCGTCCTTGCGCAGCAGTGCGAACTCGTGGACCTGGCGGCCCGGCGCGTCCATGGCCGACATCAGCCGCCCGTGCACCTCACCCGCGTCCGCATGGCGCACCGCCCACCCCGCGAACCCGGGCCGCCCCACCGCTTCCTCGGCGGTCCAGCCGAGAATCCGCTCGGCCTCACGGTTCCAGTGGGTGATCGCACCGCCCGCGTCGAACGCGCAGAGCGCCGCGTCCATGCCGTCGAGCAGCGCCGCGAGCAGCTCCGACCCGGGGATGGGATCGGGCCCGAGGGCGTCGGTGATCCCACTGCTCCTGGAAGCGCTCATCCCGGACCCCCTGCCGGACGTGTCCGCCGTTGCCACACGTCAGATCATTGAACTCGAACGTGACTCAGCACACATCGACTTCTGAGAAATCGGTGCTCCGAGGGCTCTCGATAAATGGGTTGTGCGGTCCCGGAGAGGTTCCTAGGCTGTGCCTTACACGTTGAAAGGAGGTGATCCGAAAAGTGCAGTCTTATCGGATTCGTGAGGTGGCTGCGGGCTGACAGCCCGTCGTCGCACTTCGTGCACCTCGGCAGGCTGTCTGCCGAAACCCAAGCAGTCACCGACCCGCGGGCTCGCCGGTAGATCCGGCCGGCTCCTCCGCAAGGAGGGACCAGAGCCCGCGGGTTTCTGCGTGTCCGGGGCCGGTCAGGGGCTGAGGCGTTCCACTCGCCAGCCCTCGCCCTCGCGTACGTACCGCAGCCGGTCGTGGAGACGGTTCTCGTGGCCCTGCCAGAACTCGATCGTCTCCGGCACGACACGGATGCCGCCCCACTCGGGGGGTGCGGGGATGTGTTCGCCCTCCGGGTAGCGGGCCGCCAGCTCCTCGTACCGGTCGATGAGTTCCTGGCGCGAGCCGATGACCGTCGACTGCTCGCTCGCCCAGGCGCCCAGCTGGGAGCCGTGCGGGCGGGTGCGGAAGTAGGCGACCGTCTCCTCGCGGGCGACACGGGCCGCAGTGCCGGTGATGATGACCTGGCGGGCCAGCGGATGCCAGGGGAAGAGCAGGGAGACGTACGGGTTGGCGGCCAGCTCGCGGCCCTTGCGGGAGGCGTAGTTGGTGAAGAAGACGAAACCGCGGTCGTCGTACTTCTTCAGCAGCACCGTCCGGGAGGAGGGGCGGCCGTCGGGGGTGGCCGTGGAGACCACCATGGCGTTCGGTTCGTAGACCATCCCACCTGCGGCGATCTGCCGGAACCAGTGGGCGAACTGCTGTATGGGGTCGGCGTCGAGCGTGTCCTCGGTGAAGCCCTCGGAGCGGTACTGCTCGCGCATCGCGGCCGGATCGGTGGTGGAATCGGAAGGGGAATCTGCGGTGGGCACGGGGCCATCCTGCCGCAGGGGCCGAGTCTGCCCGGTATGGAGGGGTGTCAATCGCGCATGGCTGAAGTGGGTGGCTGTGCCGGATGTCACGCTTCCCCGCATCGTGGGAACCCGCCAATATCTTGGGGCAGGCCACTGTGGCCTCCATACAGCCCGTCGATCGAGGGAGCCGCATGATGTCCGACTTCGTACCCGGACTCGAAGGAGTCATCGCGTTCGAGACGGAGATCGCCGAACCCGACAAGGAAGGCGGATCGCTCCGCTACCGCGGGGTCGACATCGAGGATCTCGTCGGTCATGTGTCGTTCGGGAACGTGTGGGGTCTGCTGGTCGACGGGGCGTTCAACCCCGGGCTGCCGCCCGCCGAGCCGTTCCCGATCCCGGTCCACTCGGGTGACATCCGGGTCGATGTGCAGTCCGCGCTGGCCATGCTGGCGCCGGTCTGGGGGCTGAAGCCGCTCCTCGACATCGACGAGGAGACCGCCCGCAACGATCTGGCGCGCGCCGCCGTGATGGCACTGTCCTACGTCGCCCAGTCGGCGCGCGGGCAGGGGCTGCCGATGGTTCCGCAGAGCGAGATCGACAAGGCGCAGTCCGTGGTCGAGCGGTTCATGATCCGCTGGCGCGGCGAGCCGGACCCGAAGCACGTCAAGGCCGTCGACGCGTACTGGACGTCGGCCGCCGAGCACGGCATGAACGCGTCCACGTTCACCGCCCGGGTCATCGCGTCGACCGGCGCCGATGTGGCGGCCGCGCTGTCCGGTGCGGTGGGCGCGATGTCGGGTCCGCTGCACGGCGGCGCCCCGTCCCGGGTCCTCGGCATGATCGAGGAGATCGAGCGGACCGGTGACGCCACCGCGTATGTGAGGAAGGCCCTGGACAAGGGTGAGCGGCTGATGGGCTTCGGGCACCGGGTCTACCGGGCCGAGGACCCGCGGGCGCGCGTGCTGCGGCGTACGGCGAAGGAGCTGGGCGCGCCGCGGTTCGAGGTGGCCCAGGCGCTGGAGAAGGCCGCGCTGGAGGAGCTGCACGCGCGGCGCCCGGACCGGGTGCTGGCGACGAATGTGGAGTTCTGGGCGGCGATCATGCTGGACTTCGCCGAGGTTCCGGCGCACATGTTCACGTCGATGTTCACGTGCGCGCGTACGGCGGGATGGTCGGCGCACATCCTGGAGCAGAAGCGGACGGGGCGGCTGGTGCGGCCGTCGGCGAGGTATGTCGGTCCCGGGCCGCGCGACCCGCGGGAGATCGAGGGGTACGAGCAGATCACGGGTCTGGGGAACTGACGGTCCCGGTTCAGCGCAGGCCCGGCGTGATCCGGAAGCACGGCCCCGGACGGGTCCGCGAAGTTTCTGCCCGGCCTGCGTGCCGATATCTCTAGAGCTTGCCGCGGAGAGTGACGGTGCGGTGTCCGCCGAGGCGGCGCCGCACCTCCTGTTCGAAGCCGTAGGTCAGCTCCGCCCAGTTCCAGAAGGTGAGGCCGAGCTGCCCGCAGGCGTAGTAGTCGTCCTCCCAGCTCCAGCGGTCGATGCCGGAGGGCCGGCCGCAGGAGGGACACTCCACGATGCCTTCGCCGCCGTTCGCCCAGGCGCCGAGGCGGCCCGCGAACGGGGCCCAGGCGCTGTCGACGGGGCACCAGGTGTCGTCGACGAGGCGGATCTCGGTGGCGCAGAGCGGGCAGGTGGCGGCTCCCGCGTCGCCCTGGCCACTGTCGAAGACGGTGCGTCCGGTCGCGACGTGGAGGCCGTTGGTCCATAGCTCGACCGGTTCCGGGTCGTCGACGGCCCTGGCGTAGTTCGGACCAGGTGCGTTGCCGTAGCCGTCTGCGTCGAGGACGCAGTCGGTGCGCTCGGCGCTGACGATTCCGTCGGCGATCAGCCAGTCGAGGAGCCCGGCGCCGAGCTGTACGGCGTCCTGCTCGGTGGCGTCGCGGTCGACGATCGTCTGGAAGTAGTCACCCACAGGTCCCCCAAGGTCAGTCGAGTGCGTCGTCCAGCAGCGCCGCCCACTGTGCCACGACCCTCTGACGCCGGGCGGTGTCATCGGTCAGCACGTTGGCCAGCCCGAGACCGCGGGCCATGTCGAGGAGGCCCTGGACGGTTTCGCGTACGCCGGGCCTGGTTTCGTCGGCGGTGAGGAGCTCGACGGCGATGCGGTGGGTCTCGCGGCCGACGCGGGCTTCGAGTTCGGTGACGCGGGGGCGGAGTTGTTCCTCGTTGGACGCGGCGACCCAGAGCTGGAGTGCGGCGCGGAAGAGCGGGCCCGTGTAGAGGTCGACGAGGGCGGCGACGACGGCCGTGCGGCCCTGGACGGGCAGGGCGCGCAGGGCGGCGGAGCGTTCCTCGGCGACGTATTCGACGGCTGCGGTGAACAGGTCCTCGCGGGTCGGGAAGTGGTGCTGGGCGGCGCCGCGCGAGACGCCTGCGCGTTCGGCGACGACGGAGACGGTGGAGCCTGCCCAGCCGTGTTCGGCGAGGCAGGCGACCGCGGCTTCGAGCAGTCGCCGGCGGGTGGCGCGGCTGCGGTCCTGCTTGGGGGTCCTGTCGGTGGAGGGCGTCACAACACCCATGCGGGGTCCCGTCGTTCGAGGAAGGCCGTCATCCCTTCCCGTGCCTCGGCGGAGGCGAAGAGTGCTGCCGAGCGGGCGATGAGGTCTTCGGCATACTGGTCGAAACTCATCAGCACAGTAGCTGTGACCAGCTCCTTCGATGCTGCCAGCCCCTGTGGTGAGGCCCTGCGCAGTCCGTCGAGTACGGGTACGAGTGCCTTGTCCACGTCCGCGGCGGCGATCGTGACCAGGCCGATGCGGGCCGCTTCGGCCGCGTCGAAGCGCTCGCCGGTGAGGTAGTAGCGGGCGGCGGCGCGCGGGTCGGTGCGGGGCAGCAGCGGCATGGAGATGACGGCGGGAGCGAGGCCGAGCCGGGACTCGGTGAGGGCGAAGGTGGAGGCGGGTCCGGCGGCCGAGATGTCGCAGGCCGCGAGGAGGCCGAGTCCGCCGGCCCGGACGTGCCCCGTGACCCGGGCGACGACGGGCTTGGGCAGTGCGACGATCTGCCGCATCAGGGCGACGAAGGCCGCCGGGTCGGGCGGTGCGGTCAGGTCGGCACCCGCGCAGAACGTGTTGCCGGTGTGGGTGAGGACGACCGCCCGTACGGTGTCGTCGGCCGCGCACGCGTCCAGGGCCGTGGAGAGCTCGCCGACCAGCTGCGCGGAGAGTGCGTTGCGGTTGGCCGGTGAGTCGAGGGTGAGGGTGGTGATGCCCCGGTCGTGGGTGGGATCGGCGAGCGGCGTCATGCGGCGGTCTCCTTCTCGCGGGTCTTCTCGAACGGCTTTCAACCGGCGGCTGCGGCAGGGCGGGGCGGAATGTCCTGCGTCAGTACGACTTGGGGAGACCCAGGGACTGGTGGGACACGTAGTTCAGGATCATTTCCCGGCTGACGGGTGCGATCCGGGCGACGCGTGCCGCCGCGATCAGGGACGCGAGGCCGTATTCGCGGGTGAGGCCGTTGCCGCCGAGGGTGTGCACGGCCTGGTCGACGGCTTTGACGCAGGCCTCGCCGGCCGCGTACTTCGCGATGTTGGCGGCCTCGCCGGCACCGATGTCGTCGCCGTCGTCGTACAGCCGGGCGGCTTTCTGCATCATCAGCCGGGCCAGTTCCAGTTCGATGTGGGCCTGGGCGAGGGGGTGGGCGATGGCCTGGTGGGAGCCGATGGGTTCCTTCCACACCTGGCGGGTCTTCGCGTACTCGACGGCGCGGGCGAGTGCGTAGCGGCCCATGCCGATGCCGAATGCGGCGGTCATGATGCGTTCGGGGTTGAGCCCGGCGAAGAGCTGGAGCAGCCCGGCATCCTCTCCCTCTCCGACGAGGGCGCCGGCGGGCAGCCGTACGTCGTCGAGGACCAGCTCGAACTGCTTCTCCGGGGCCTGGAGTTCCATGTCGATCTGCGAGCGCCGGAAACCGGGTGTGTCGCGCGGGACGATGAAGAGGCAGGGCTTGAGCCTGCCGGACCTGGCGTCCTCGGTGCGGCCGACGACGAGAGTGGCGTCGGCGATGTCCACGCCGGAGACGAAGACCTTGCGCCCGGTGAGCAGCCAGTCCTCGCCGTCCTTGCGGGCGGTGGTGGTGATGCGGTGGGAGTTGGAGCCCGCGTCGGGTTCGGTGATGCCGAAGGCCATGGTGAGGCTGCCGTCGGCGAGGCCGGGGAGCCACTCCCGCTTCTGGGTTTCGGTGCCGAAGCGGGCAATGACGGTGCCGCAGATGGCCGGGGAGACGACCATCATGAGCAGCGGACTGCCGGCTGCCCCCAACTCCTCCAGGACAATGGAGAGTTCAGCCATTCCGCCTCCTCCGCCGCCGTACTCCTCGGGGAGGTTCACGCCGAGGTAGCCGAGTTTGGCGGCTTCGGTCCACAGTTCGCGCGGGTGGGCTCCCTCGCGTACGACGGAGGTCATGTAATCCCGCCCGTAGCGCTTTCCGAGGGCGGCGACGGCTGCGCGCAGGGCCTGGTGCTCTTCGGTTTCGAGGACGGTGCTCATGCGTTCTCCTCAGGGTCTGCGGGTTCGGTGACGACGGCGAGCAGGGCGCCCACCTCCACTTGGAGGCCGGGTGCGGCGTGCAGTGCGGTGAGGGTGCCGGAGGCGGGGGCGAGGATGCGGTGTTCCATCTTCATCGCCTCCAGCCAGATCAGTGGCTGCCCGGCTTCGACCGTCGCCCCGGCCCCGAGCCCGTCCGCGATGCGCACGACGGTGCCGGGCATGGGGGCGAGCAGGGAGCCGGGTTCGGTCCGGTCGGTGGGGTCGGCGAAGCGGGGCAGGGCGGTGAAGGTGTACGAGCCGGTCGCGGTGTCCACGTACGCCTTGTCCCGGTGGACGGTGACGGCGAAGTGGCGGGTGACGGAGCCGACTTCGAGGGTGACATGGTCGGGGCGGGCGGCGATGACCCGTTCTCCGGTTTCGGGGACGGGGCCGGTGCGTGTGGTGCGGTAGGCGGCCTGGTGTTCGGTGCCGTCGGGTTCGGCGCGGTAGCGCTTGACCTGGGGTTGCGAGGAGATGTTGCGCCAGGCGCCGAAGCGGGCGGGGCCGGGGCCGTGGTGCCGGGTGGCGGCGTCGGCGAGGGCGGCGGCCAGGGCGGCGGTGCGGTGGTCCGCTTCGTCCGGGGCGGGGGTGAGGGCGTCCAGGTGGCGGTCGTAGAAGCCGGTGTCGAGGCGGGCGGCGTGGAAGTCGGGGTGGCGCAGGGACCGTACGAGCAGGTCGCGGTTGGTGACCGGCCCGTGGATGCGGGCGCGTTCCAGGGCGCGGGCGAGGAGTCGTACGGCTTCGCCCCGGGTGGGGGCGTGGGCGATGACCTTGGCGAGCATCGGGTCGTAGTGCACGCCGATGGTGTCGCCGCCGGTGTATCCGGTGTCCAGGCGCAGTCCGGGTTCGTCCGGCATTTCCAGTGTGTGCAGTGCTCCGGTCTGCGGCTGCCAGTCGCGGGCGGGGTCCTCGGCGTAGAGCCGGGCCTCGACGGCGTGGCCGTGCGGCTCCGGGGGTGCGGTGGCGGGCAGCGGCTCGCCTTCCGCGATGCGCAGTTGCAGGGCGACGAGGTCGAGCCCGAAGACGGCTTCGGTGACGGGGTGTTCGACCTGGAGGCGGGTGTTCATCTCCAGGAAGTACGGCCGTCCGTCAGCCGTGAGGAGGAACTCGACGGTACCCGCGCCCCGGTAGCCGACGGCGCGGGCTGCGGCTACGGCGGCATCGTGCAGCCGGGTCCGCAGCGCGTCGTCGAGACCGGGTGCGGGAGCCTCCTCGACGACCTTCTGGTGGCGTCGCTGGAGCGAGCAGTCCCGGGTGCCGAGCGCCCAGACCCCGCCGTGCTCGTCGGCCATGACCTGGACCTCGACGTGCCGGCCGCGCTCCACGTACGGCTCCGCGAAGACCTCGCCGTCCCCGAAGGCGGCAGCGGCCTCGGCGGAGGCCGCCGTCAGCTCGACGGGCAGGGTGGCGAGTTCACGTACGATCCGCATCCCGCGCCCGCCGCCGCCCGCCGCCGCCTTCAGCAGCAGCGGCAGGTCGTCGGCGGCGACCCGTTCCGGGTCGACGGGCGCGAGCAGCGGCACCCCGGCGGCGGCCATCAGCTCCTTGGCGCGGGTCTTGGACGCCATCAGCTCGATGGCCTTGACCGGCGGACCCACCCAGACGAGACCGGCGTCCTGCACGGCACGGGCGAATCCGGCGTTCTCGGAGAGGAAGCCGTACCCGGGGTGGACCGCGTCGGCGCCCGCCGCGAGCGCGGCGCGCACGACGAGGTCACCCCGCAGATAGGTGTCGGACGGGGCGGCGCCGGGCAGCCGTACGGCGGTGTCCGCCTCCCGTACATGGAGCGCGCCGGCGTCCGCGTCGGAGTACACGGCGACGGTGGCGATACCCAGCGCACGGCACGTGCGGAAGATCCGGCAGGCGATCTCGCCCCGGTTGGCAACGAGCAGCGTGGAGATCATTTTCGGCCCCCCGGCCGTCTGGGCGGTCTCGGCCGTACGAACCGTCCCGGCCGTCTGAGTCGTCCTGGTCATCCCGGGCCTCACATCCGGAAGATGCCGAAGCCGCCGCGGGCGCCTTCGACGGGGGCGGTGTGGATCGCGGACAGGCACATCCCGAGGACGGTCCTGGTGTCGCGCGGGTCGATGACCCCGTCGTCGTACAGCCGCCCGGACAGGAACATGGGCAGCGACTCGGACTCGATCTGCTGCTCCACCATGGCGCGCAGCCCGGCGTCGGCCTCGTCGTCGTAGGGACGGCCCTTCGCCGCCGCGGAGGCGCGGGCGACGATGGACAGCACCCCGGCCAGCTGCTGCGGCCCCATCACGGCGGACTTGCTGCTCGGCCAGGCGAAGAGGAAGCGCGGGTCGTAGGCCCGTCCGCACATGCCGTAGTGCCCGGCCCCGTACGAGGCGCCCATCAGCACGGACAGATGCGGGACCTTGGAGTTCGACACCGCGTTGATCATCATCGCGCCGTGTTTGATGATGCCGCCCTGCTCGTACTCCCTGCCGACCATGTAGCCGGTGGTGTTGTGCAGGAAGAGCAGGGGGGTGTCTCGCTGGTTGGCGAGCTGGATGAACTGGGCGGCCTTCTGCGACTCCTCGCTGAACAGCACGCCTTGCGCATTGGCGAGGATGCCGACGGGATAGCCGTGAAGCGTGGCCCAGCCGGTCACCAGGCTGGTCCCGTACAGCGGTTTGAACGCGTCGAAGTCGGAGCCGTCGACGAGTCGGGCGATGACCTCGCGCGGGTCGAAGGGCACCTTCAGATCGCCGGGCACGATGCCGATCAGCTCGTCCCCGTCGTACTTCGGCGGTTCGGCCGGTCCCGGATCGGCGTGTGCCTTGCGCCAGTTGAGGCGGGCGACGATCCGGCGGGCCTGGCGCAGCGCGTCCTGCTCGTCGACGGCGAAGTGGTCGGCGAGCCCGGAGGTGCGGGCGTGCATCTCGGCGCCGCCGAGCGATTCGTCGTCGCTCTCCTCTCCGGTCGCCATCTTCACCAGCGGCGGCCCGCCGAGGAAGACCTTGGACCGTTCCTTGATCATGACGGTGTGGTCGGACATGCCCGGGACGTACGCCCCACCGGCGGTCGAGTTCCCGAAGACGACGGCCACGGTCGGGATGCCGGCCGCCGACAGCCGGGTGAGGTCGCGGAACAGCGCCCCGCCCGGGATGAAGATCTCCTTCTGCGACGGGAGATCGGCGCCCCCGGACTCGACGAGACTGATGCAGGGCAGCCGGTTGGCGAAGGCGATCTCGTTGGCGCGCAGGGCCTTCTTCAGGGTCCAGGGGTTGGAGGCGCCACCGCGTACGGTCGGGTCGTTGGCGGTGATCAGGCACTCCACGCCCTCGACAACGCCGATGCCGGTGACGAGCGACGCGCCCACCGCGTACTCGCTGCCCCAGGCGGCGAGCGGCGACAGTTCCAGGAACGGGGTGTCGGGGTCGACGAGCAGCTCGATCCGTTCCCGGGCGAGGAGCTTGCCGCGCCTGCGGTGCCGCTCGGTGTACTTCTCGCCGCCGCCCGCGAGGGCCTTGGCGTGCTCGATGTCGAGGTCGGCGAGCTTGGCGAGCATGGCGGCGCGGTTGGCGGCGTATTCGGGGCTCGCGGTGTCGAGCGCGGTGGCCAGGACGGTCATGCGTGCGCCTCCGGTGCGTCGGTGGATTCGAGCAGGTTCACGGGGATGGGGAGGTGCCGGGACCGCAGCCACTCCCCCACCGCCTTGGCCTGCGGATCGAAGCGGGCCTGTGCGGCGACGCCTTCGCCGAGGAGACCGTGGACGACGAAGTTCAGGGCGCGGAGGTTCGGCAGGACGTGCCGCACGACGGTCAACCCGGCTGTCTCCGGGAGCAGTTCCTGGAACCGTTCGACGGTGAGTTCATGCGCGAGCCAGCGCCAGGCGTCGTCGGTTCGGACCCAGAGGCCGACGTTGGCGTCCCCGCCCTTGTCGCCGCTGCGGGCGCCCGCGATGCGGCCGAGCGGGGCGAGCCGGGTGGTCCCGGTGGGCAGCGGCTCGGGAAGAGCGGGCTGGTCCACGCCCTCAAGCTCCTTCACCTGTCCCGGTGTTGTCATGTGCTCCCGCCGCCCGTCCGGCAGTACGGCGATGTGGTCGACCTCTCCCGCCGGTACGTACCTCGCCTCGAACACCCCGTAGGGCGCGCCCTTGCCGGGCGGGGCGGTGACGTGGAAGCCCGGGTAACTGCCGAGGGCCAGCTCGATCGCGGCCCCGGAGACGGTGCGTCCCACCGCCTCCGGGTCCTGGTCGCGGACGACGAGCCGGAGCAGGGCGCTGGCTCTCTCCTCGGTGTCGGCGTCGGCCCTGTCGGTTCGGGCCAGCTCCCACCGCACCTCGTCGGGCTGTGTACGGCTCCGGGTGAGCGCCTCCGTGAACTGGTCCTGCACCAGCTGCGCCTTGGCCTCGATGTCGAGTCCGGTGAGCACGAAGACGACCTCGTTGCGCCAGCCGCCGAGCCGGTTGAGCCCGACCTTGAGCGTGGGCGGCGGCGCCTCGCCGCGCACTCCGGAGATCCGTACGCGGTCCGGTCCGTCCTGGGTCAGCCGGACGGTGTCGAGCCGGGCGGTCACGTCCGGTCCGGCGTACCGGGCGCCTGCGGTCTCGTACAGCAACTGGGCGGTGACGGTCCCGGTGTCGACGACGCCGCCCGTGCCGTCATGTTTGGTGATGACGGACGTCCCGTCGGCGTGGATCTCGGCGAGCGGGAAGCCGGGCCGGCGGATGTCGTGGCCGCGGAAGAAGGAGTAGTTCCCGCCGGTCGCCTGGGTGCCGCACTCCAGCACATGCCCGGCGACGAGGGCACCGGCGAGTGCGTCGTGGTCGTCGGGTTCCCAGCCGAAGTGGGCGGCGGCGGGCCCCATGACGAGGGCGGCGTCGGTGACCCGGCCGGTGACGACGACATCGGCTCCGGCGCGCAGGCAGGCGGCGATGCCCGCGCCCCCGAGGTATGCGTTGGCGGTGAGGAACCCTTCGGGGACGGGCAGGCTGTCGCCCTCGACATGCGCGACGCGCACCGGCACACCCACCTTCTCCGCCAACTCCCGGACCGCTTCGGCGAGTCCGGCCGGGTTGAGCCCTCCGGCGTTGGCGACGATCTTCACCCCGCGCTCGTGCGCGAGCCCGAGACCCTCTTCGAGCTGGCGCAGGAAGGTGGCGGCGTACCCGCGGTTCGGGTCCTTGATTCTGCTCCGCCCGAGGATGAGCATGGTCAGTTCGGCGAGATAGTCGCCGGTGAGGACGTCGAGCGGGCCGCCGGTGAGCATCTCGCGCACGCCGTCGAAGCGGTCGCCGTAGAAGCCGGAGGCATTCCCGATCCGCAGCGGCGCGGCGGTCACCGCGCACCGCCCTTGGGTACGCGGCCGGGGCCGGGCGGCCCGGCGAAGGCCTGCGCGATGTCGAGCCACTGGTCGGCGTCGGCCCCGACAGCGCGCACGGCCAGGTCGAGCCGGTGGGCGCGCTGGGTGACGAGCAGGCAGAAGTCGTACAGCGGTCCGGTGACGCGCTGCGCGGCGCCCTCGGGTCCGTAGGCGATCACCTCACCGTCAGGTGCGGTGAGTTCGACCCGGAAATCGTCACCGGGTGCCTTGATCCCCCGTACGAGAAACGCATAGTCGCGGGCGCGCACTCCGATCCGGGCGACGTGCCGCAGCCGGGCGGTCGGGGCGCGCACGGCGCCGAGGGCGTCGGCGATGTCCTGCCCGTGGGCCCAGGTCTCCATGAGCCGCGCGGTCGCCATGGACGCGACGCTCATGGGCGGGCCGTACCAGGGGATGCGGGTGCCGGGCGGGGCTGCGCGCAGGGCCTGCTGAAGCCGCTCGCGCCCGTCGCGCCAGCGCGCGAGCAGCGCGGCCGGCGGCACGGCAACGATCTCCTCGGCAGCCTGATCGACGAAGCTGTCGGGGGCCGCCTGGGCCTTGGTCACCTCCACCGCGAAGGCGTCCGGGTCGGTGGCGGCGAGCAGGGCGACCTCGTCGGTCCAGGTCAGATGGGCGATCTGATGGGCGACGGTCCAGCCTGCGGCGGGGGTCGGCCGGGCCCACTGATTGCCGCTCAACTCCGCTACAAGCGCGTCAAGTTCGTCGCTCTCGTTGCGCAGATCGTCGAGCACGGCTGTGGCATCGGACACGGTGCGCTCCCCTCGGGGCGTGGCGGTGTGCCGAGGAGCATGTCAGCGGAGCAGGAAACAAGCAAGCATGCTTGCATTAATTGATGCGTCCGCCTCCACCGGCGGTTCGGGACTCGGCTGCTAGCCTCCGCCGATGGCTGACGAACTTCGCACCACGGGCGTGCGTCTCGACGACAACAGGCTTGTCCTGGAGCGGTATCGGGACGAGAGCGGCGTCTACTACACCTTCCCGGACGACGGCCGGAATGCCGCCGGCCCATCCGTCGCCCTGTCCCTGACCGAGGCGCTGCACGCCCGGATACGCCCGGTCGGCACGGCGGAAAAGGTCCTCCGCGCCTGGTCGCAAGGAACGCTCACGCAGGGCGCGGCCGCCCTGGACGACCCGACCGCAGCCGCGCCGACCCGGGTCCGCGGCGGCGCAATCGTCATCCGTGACCGGCGGATGCTGCTGATCGGCCTCGTCGAGGGCGGCCGGAGGTGGTACGAGATCCCGGGCGGCGGGGTCGAGGCGGGCGAGACGCCGGAGGTGGCGGCGGTCCGTGAGCTCCGGGAGGAGACCGGCCTGCACGGGACGGTCGTGCACGAGGTGGCCCGGATCTGGCGGCGCGGCACCCGGGGCCACTACTTCACGATGGAGGCCGAGGGCGAGGTGGGCGCACCGGAGACCCTGGACAACCACGGCGGCGTCCCGGTCTGGGTCCCCGTCTCCGAGCTGCCCACCACGCCGCTGTGGCCCCGTCGCATGTCCTGGCGGATCGCTCACTGGCACACCTTCGGCTGGCCGGCGCCTCCGGCGGAACTCGCCGACTCGGTGGGGGACCTGGATGCGGCCTGCGCGTGGTGAGGGTGCGCAGCGGAGTCCCGTAGTCGACTTCACCGCATCCGTCCCGAGGAACGTACCGGCCGCGGTGGCGGAGTTCCTGCCCGGCCAGGCCCGCTGGATGCACAGTGCGGCGTACGACAGGCATCTCACGGGGTCCGCCTACGCCGGGCGGTTCTTCCTGGACGCGGTGACTGACCGACCGTACTTCGACACCGTCAACCCGACGCCGCAGCCGGACAATCCCTAAGGGGTGTCCGGCCTCGCGCGGCGGGCGCCGCTGACCTGGCTGCGGACCGCTCCCATGCTCGCCCCGATCACCAGGGCGATGGCGAGCGCGTCGGTGGCCGTCAGCGCCTGGTCGAGGATCAGGAAGCCGGCCGTCGCCGCGATGGCCGGCTCCAGGCTCATCAGGACCGCGAACGTCGCCGCGGGCAGCCGGCGCAGCGCCATCAGTTCCAGCGTGTACGGCAGCACCGAGCTCATCAGGGCCACCGCCGCGCCCATCGCCAGCGTCGACGGGACCGCGAGCTTCGCGCCCGACTCCAGGATGCCCAGCGGGAGCGACAGGACCGCGGCGACCGTCATCGCCAGGGCCAGCCCGTCGGCCTGCGGGAAGCGGCGGCCGGTGCGGGCGCTGAAGACGATGTACGCAGCCCACATCGCCCCGGCACCGAGCGCGAACGCCGCACCGACCGGGTCCAGGCGGTCGAAGCCGCCACCGCCCAGCAGGAACACCCCGCCCAGCGCGAGCCCCGCCCAGACGAGATTGATCAGCCGACGGGAGGCGGCGACCGAGAGCGCGAGCGGGCCGAGCACCTCCAGGGTGACGGCCGCACCCAGCGGGATGCGGTCGAGTGCCTGATAGAAGAGCATGTTCATGGCGCCCATCGCGACGCCGAACGCGACCACCGTCCCCCAGTCGGCCCGTGAGTGGCCGCGCCACTTCGGGCGGCAGACCATCAGCAGGACGACCGCGGCAACGGCCAGCCGGAGCGTGACCACGCCGAGCGCGCCCGCCCGCGGCATCAGCAGCGCCGCGACCGCGGAGCCGAACTGGACGGAGAGTCCGCCCGCGACCACCAGCGCCACCGGAGCGAGCGCCGCCCTGCGGCCACCCGGTCGTGCGGGGCCCGCCCCGTCGAGGGCGGACACCGCCTCCGGTACGGCGACGGCTGCTGCGGCCGGCTCCACGGCACTGCGCTGGTCATTCACGGGCGGCCTTCATCCTCGAAAAGTTCACTGTGTTGCACTTGATGATTGAAGGTACTGCACTCCTGCGGTGCGGCTCGTTTCTTCACCGTAGAGACGTCCGCGCGGCGCGTGAAATGCCGATTGCGCTCCCCTTATGCTCCACACGCATGAGCACAGGACAGGGCCCCGGCCGCACCGTCGAGCTGCGTCATCTGCGGGCCTTCCTCGCCGTCGCCGAAGCGGGCAACGTCACACGCGCCGCCGCCGCGCTCCGGCTCACCCAGCCCGCCGTCTCCCGCACCCTCGCCGCCCTGGAGCAGCACCTCGGCGTCCGGCTCGTCGACCGCTCCACCCACCATCTCTCCCTCACCCCGGAGGGCGTCGTCTTCCGCGACAAGGCCGCCGCGGCGGTCGCCGCCTTCGACGAGGCCGTCGACCCCGGCGGTCTGCGCCACTGGCCGCTGCGGCTCGGACACGCCTGGTCGGCGCTGGGCCCCTACACCACACCGCTGCTCCGCAGCTGGCAGCAGCGGCACCCGGAGACGCCCCTCGAACTGCTGCGGATCGACGACCGCACCGCCGGGCTCACCCGCGGCGAGGTCGACGCGGCGCTGCTGCGCGGCCCCGTCGACGCGCCGGGGCTCGTCACCGAGGTGCTGCTCAGCGAGGACCGGGTGGCGGCGGTGACCGCGGACGGGCCGCTCGCCGCGCACGCCACGCTCCGTCTCGCCGATCTCGCGGGCGGCCCGATCGTCCTGAACACCGTCTCCGGCACCACCACCGTCGACCTGTGGCCGCGTGGGGCCCGGCCCGCCGCCACCGTCACCGTCGCCAACACCGACGACTGGCTGACCGCCATCGCGGCCGGGCGCGGCTCCGGGGTGTCGGCCGCCTCCACCGCCGACATGCATCCGCACGCGGGGGTCGCCTACCGCCCGCTCGTCGACGCCCCGCCCGTCCCACTGCTCCTCGCCCGGCGGGACACCCCCGGCCACCCGGCGCTGCCCGAACTCGCCACGCTGGCCCACGAGATCATCGGGCAGAACACCGCCCGGTGAGGGAATGCCTGGGCGGCAGGCGCGCAGGTGTTCGCCGATCCGGTCAGTGGGCCGGCGTACGGGTACATAAGCCGTCGGTACGCCTTCCCGGGCAGGACGGCTCCGGAGAACGAGCGGCTGGTGGCGGCGATGGCACGGGTGGTCGAGGCGGACTGATGACGGAGGTGGGGCGGGGATGGCTGTTCCCCCCCCCCCCCCCCCCCGCCGGGGGGGGGGGGCCCCCCCCCCCCCCCCCCCCCCCCCCCGCGGGGCCCCCCCCCCCCCCCGCCGCG
>NZ_JBITER010000010.1:132494-213623 GCF_044455345.1 Streptomyces sp. NPDC051286
GCGCGTTTTTTGGCAATGCCCCGCCCCAGTAAAATGGGGGGGGGGGGGGGGGGGGGGGGTGGGGGGGGGGGGGGGGGGGGGGTTTGGGGGGGGGGGGGGGGGGGGGTGGGCCGCCCCCCCCCCCACCCCTCCCGGCCGCGGGGCTCCGCCCCGGACCCCGCCCCTCGGTCGCCGGAGGGCCCCGGCGGAACGCTTGTGTCAGTTGCCGTCGGGGGAGGTCCCGGGCCCGTCCAGCCCCTCCGCCAGCAGCTCCGCCAGGTGCCTCGCCCGCACGCCCGCCAGCTGTGCCAGCTGGGTCCGGCACGAGAAACCGTCCGCCAGGATGTCCGTGCCGGGCTCCGCACCCCGTACCGACGGCAGCAGCTGCTCCTCCGCGCACGCCACCGACACACCCCAGTGGCCCCGCTCGAAACCGAAGTTCCCCGCAAGACCGCAGCACCCTCCACTCAACTCGCCCTCCATGCCTGCCCGTTTGCGCAGTCGGCGTTCGGCCGCGTCACCGAGGACCGCGTGCTGGTGGCAGTGGGTCTGGCCCGCGACCCGACGATCCAGGCGCGGCGGCCGCCAGTCGGGGGCGTACTCCTCCAGGTACTGCGCCAACGTCCGTACCGAACCGGCGAGTTCGGCGGCGCGCGGGTCGTCGGGGAGGAGTTCCGGCAGGTCCGTACGGAGGGTGGCGGCGCAGCTCGGTTCGAGGACGACGAGCGGGTCGCCGAGGAAGAACCCCATCCGGTCCAGGGTGCGGCGCATAACCGTGCGGGCCTTGTCCAGTTGGCCCGTCGACACGTAGGTGAGTCCGCAGCACACGCTGCGTTCCGGGTACAGGGCCGTCCGGCCCGCCGCCTCCAGGACCCGGACGGCCGCCTTCCCGACCTCCGGGGAGAGGTGGTTGGTGAAGGTGTCCGGCCAGACGGCCACCACCTGATCGCTCGACAGGATCACCGTCCCGCGGCCCGTGCGCTTTCGGGCCCACCGGGTGAACGTCTCCCCCGCCAGCACCGGAATCGTCCGCTCCGCAGTGATGCCCGCCAGCCGCTTCGCCAGTGCGGCGAACGGGCGGATCCGGGCGAGTGCGTTCAGCACGGGCGCGATCGGGGCCACGAGCCGCAGCCACTGCGGCAGCCGGCCCATCACGTAGTGGGCGGCGGGCCGCAGCCGCCCCCGGTAGTGGTGGTGCAGGAACTCCGCCTTGTACGTGGCCATGTCCACGCCGACCGGGCAGTCGCTGCGGCACCCCTTGCAGGACAGGCAGAGGTCGAGCGCGTCCCGCACCTCCTTTGACCGCCAGCCATCCGTGATCACCTCGCCGGCGAGCATCTCGTGCAGCAGGCGGGCCCGGCCGCGGGTGGAGTGGGCCTCCTCCCCGGTCGCCCGGAAGGACGGGCACATCACGTCCGCGCCCGCCGGCTGCGCCGTACGGCATTTCGCGACGCCGACACATCGTCGTACGGCCGCCGTGAAGTCGCCGTCGTGCGGGTAGCCGAAGGTGACGTCCACGGGGCGTTTCGGCAGGACGTCGAAGCGGATGTTCTCGTCGAGGCGGGCGGGGCGGGCGAGGATGCCGGGGTTCATGCCGCCGTCCGGATCCCAGAGGTCCTTGAACCGGCCGAAGAGCGCAACAAGTTCGTCCCCGTACATCCGGGGCAGCAGCTCGGCCCGCGCCTGCCCGTCGCCGTGTTCCCCGCTCAGCGAGCCGCCGTGCGCGACGACGAGCACGGCGAGTTCTTCGGAGAAGCGGCGGAATCGGGCCACACCGTCGCCGCTCAGCAGGTCGAAGTCGATCCGCACGTGGATGCAGCCGTCACCGAAGTGCCCGTACGGCGTGCCGCGCAGCCCCTGTGCGGCAAGCAGGGCGCGGAAGTCGCGCAGATACGGGCCGAGGCGGGCGGGCGGTACGGCGCAGTCCTCCCAGCCGGGCCAGGCCTCACTGCCATCGGGCATCCGGGTGGCGGTGCCGGCCGCGTCCTCCCGGATGCGCCACAGGGCCCGCTGTCCGGCCGGGTCGGTGACCACGGCCCCGTCCACCGCGTCGGCCGCCCGCAGGATCCGTTCGGCGTGCGCCCGCGCCTCGGCCGGGGTGTCCCCGCCCGTCTCGACGAAGAGCCAGGCTCCGCCGCGCGGCAGCCCGGCAGGTTCCCGTACGAGATCGGCGGCCATGCCCTCGACCGTCAGGGGGCGGTACGGGAGGAGGCCGGCGGCTGCTTCGGCGGCCGCGGACTCGTCGGCGTAACCGAGTACGGCGAGGGCGCGGGATCCGGGTGCCTCGACCAGTCGTACGGTCGCCTCCGTCACCACGCCGAGCGTGCCTTCGCTGCCACAGAAGGCGCGGGCCAGGTCCGGGCCGCGCTCGGGGAGCAGGGCGTCGAGGGCGTATCCGGAGATGCGGCGCGGAAGTTCGGGGAAGCCGGTGCGCAGCAGCGCGAGGTGGGAGCCGACCAGTTCGCGCAGGCCGGCGGGGGCGCCGTCCCACCTCCCCCGGTCGAGCCGGAGCGTGTCGCCGCCGTAGCGGGCGACGGTCAGTGCGTGGACGTTGTCCGCGGTGGTGCCCCAGGCCACCGAGTGGGAGCCGCAGGCGTTGTTGCCGATCATCCCGCCGAGCGTGCACCGGCTGTGCGTGGAGGGGTCGGGGCCGAAGGTGAGGCCGTGGGGTGCGGCGGCGGCGCGCAGGTCGTCCAGGACCACGCCCGGCTGGACGACGGCCGTCCGGGACGCAGCGTCCAGTTCGACGATCTTCCCCAGATGGCGGGTGAGGTCGAGGACCACACCGATGCCGGTGGCCTGCCCGGCGATGGAGGTGCCACCGCCACGCGGCACGACAGGCACCGCGTGCGCACGGCAGACGGCGAGCGCGGCGGCAACGTCGTCGGCGTCGCGCGGGGCGACGACGCCGAGCGGCACCCGGCGGTAGTTGGAGGCGTCCATCGTCGTCAGCGCCCGCGCGGTGGTACCGAACTCCACCTCTCCGCGCACGGCGCTGCCGAGGGCCCGTACGAGAGCGGTCCGGTCCTGTGGTTCAGCCATGGGCCCAGCATGCCGCTGGTCGGGGCAGTGGGCCCGTCGCCCCCTCGCGTTTCCCCCGAATACGTCAATCCGTCGGAATACGTCGGATGCGTAGTCACATACGTGACAGAGAAGACCACAAGGTCTTCCCAAACAGATCGTCAATTCTCATATAGTGGCGACGACTTGATTAGGAATTATCAACTCCGGTTGATCTCTTTCGCCCCCTGCCGTACTGAAGTGTCCGGATCCGCCCCCCTGTCCGTAGCCGTCCGCCACCGAGGACTCCGCTTGCGCCCCACATCCCGGCCGACCACACTGGCCCTGCTGGTCTCGGCGGCCGTCACCGGTTCCTGCTGCCTGTGGGCGGTCCTCGCCGCTCCCGCTTCGGTCAGAACCCCGCTGTCCTGGGGGGCGGGCGCAGCCGCCCTGCTGCTGTCCGTCGCCGTGGCGACCGCTGTCCACGCCCGGGCCACGACGCGCCTGCTGCGCGCGCACAACGCCGCCGAGGCCCAGCGGTTCACCGCGGAGATGTCGCGGCTGGTGTCGTCGTCCGCGGCCGACGCCCAGCGTTTCACCGCGGAGACGGCCAGGATCAAGGCCGCGGCAGCGGCCGAGAACGCCGGGATCACCGAGCTGGCCGCCGCGGAGACCGCCCGGCTGGAGGACGAGGTCAAGCGGCTGGGCGACCGGCTGCACGACGAGGCCGAGCGGCTGGGCGCGTGCGTGGCCCGCAGCGAGAGCGAGCGCTCCGCCGCGATCGCCGCCTGCGCCAACGCCGCCGGACGGATGCAGGCGCTCGCCACCAGCATGCTCGCCGACCTGCGCGAGATGGAGCACCGGCACTCCGCCGAGGACGTCCTCGGCGATCTGCTGCACCTGGACCACCGCACCGCCCAGGCGGGCCGGCTGGCCGACTCCATCGCCGTGCTGACCGGCGCCCGATCCGGGCGGCGCTGGGCGAAGCCGATCGTGATGGAGTCCATCCTGCGCGGCGCGATGGGCCGGATCAACGGCTATCAGCGGGTACGTCTCCACTCGACCAGCGACGTCGCGATCGCCGGTCACGCGGCCGAGGGCGTCATGCACGCGCTCGCCGAACTCCTCGACAACGCTGCCAACTTCTCGCCGCCCACCGCGGAAGTCCATGTGTACGTGGAGGAGGTGCCCGCCGGCATCGTCCTCACCGTCGAGGACAGCGGTCTGGTGATGAGCGATGTGCAGCTGCGGCGCGCCGAGCGTGCGGTGTCCGCCACCAACCAGGACCTGGCCGGTCTGTCCGGCACCCGCCTCGGTCTCGCCGTCGTGGGCCGGCTGGCCCGTAAGCACGGTCTGACGGTGTCGTTCCGGCCGTCCGCACGCGGCGGCACGGGCGCCCTGATGATGCTCCCGCAGGAACTGATCACCCGGACACCGGTGACCGTCCCGGCGCCCGCCCCGGTGGCGGAACCGGCGGCGGAACCGGAGCCCGTCCACACCCCCGCCCCGGCCGCCGGTCCCGCCCCCGCGAACGCGGAGACCGGCTCCGGCCCCGCGTCCGAGACCACCGGCAGCCTCCCCCGGTTCGGCGAGAGCGGCCTCCCCAAGCGCACCCGGGGCCGTACCCTCGCCGCCGCCGAATCCCGTAACAACCCCAACGGCGCCACCCCGGGCGCCGCCGCGACTTCCCGGCCCCGTACTTCCGACCCCAAGGAACAGGCAGCCCGCTTCAGCAGCTTCCGCCAGGCAGTACGGCCCAATCCCCCGCACCCGGAAGGCAACACCCGATGACCGCGACCACCGACGAGAAACTCAACTGGCTGCTGGAGGGGCTCCTGGAGCGCACCCCCGGCGCCCGGCACGCCCTCGTCCTGTCCAGGGACGGCCTCAAGCTCTGCCGTACCCCCGAGCTCTCCGTCGATCAGGCCGACCAGCTGGCCGCGATCTCGGCCGGCATCCAGAGCCTGTCGCACGGCGCCTCCGTCGAGTTCGGTGACGGCACCGGCGGCGTACGGTCCGCGATGGCCGAGTTCTACGGCGGCGTGCTGTTCATCGTCGAGGCGGGCGCGGGCGCCCATCTCGCGGTCGTCGCCTCGGAGGACTCCGACGTCGGCCTCATCGGCCACAACATGACCGAGCTCATCGAGCAGCTCGGCGAACACCTCAGCGCCCCGCCGCGCTCCTCCGCGACCTCCGAAGCCGCCGACGCGACCGCCGCCGTATGACCCGCCCCCGCCCCGGCCGGGACGACGACCCGGACCGGCTGTACACCCTCACCGGTGGCCGCAGCCGGTCCGATTCGGACGTGTTCGACCTGGTGACGCTGGTGGTATCCGAATGCGAACCGACCCCCGGCATGCAGTCGGAGCACGTCACGATCCTGCGGATGTGCCAGAGCCCCACCGCGGTCGTCGAGATCGCGGCGGGCCTCGGGCTGCCCGTCAACATCGTCCGGATCATGCTGTCCGATCTGCTGGACACCGGCCGGATCAGCGCCCGTCACCCCCGTACCGCCCGTGTCGCGGACCGGCTCCCCGACCCCGACATCCTGGAACAGGTGCTCGTTGGACTCCGCAACCTCTGACCGTGCCGCCCTGCAGGCGACGGCCGACAACGGACTGAAGATCGTCGTCGTCGGCGGCTTCGGGGTCGGCAAGACCACCATGGTCCGCTCCGTCAGCGAGATCCGTCCGCTGAACACGGAAGAGACCATGACCCGCGCGGGCGAGGCCGTCGACCACCTGGACGGTGTGCAGTCGAAGACGTCCACGACCGTCGCCTTCGACTTCGGGCGGATCTCCCTCGACGAACGCTCGGTGCTGTACCTCTTCGGCGCACCCGGTCAGGAACGCTTCTGGTTCCTGTGGGACCGGCTGTTCTCGGGCACGCTCGGCGCCGTCGTCCTCGTCGACACCCGCCGGCTCGCCGACTCCTGGTACGCGATCGACCGCCTGGAGCACCACGGCACGCCGTTCATCGTGGCGTGCAACGACTTCGGCGGCCCGCTCCACACCGAACAGCAGATACGTGAGGCGCTCGACCTCGCGGACGACGTGCCCCTGGTGGAGTGCGACGCCCGGGACCGCTCGTCCAGCAAGTACGTACTGATCACGCTGGTCGAGCACCTCCATGCCCTCGCGGCCGGCACGGCGTCCGCCCCGTCCGCCGCCCGTCCGGAGACCACACCGGAGCCCACCCCCGCCCTTGGAGGCGAAAGATGACCCGTATCGCCCTCGACCCGTTCGTCGCCGATCTCGACGGCGAGAGCGCCCGGCTGCGCGCGGAAGGTCCCCTCGCCGAGGTGGAGCTGCCGGGCGGGGTGCACTGCTACGCGGTCACCCACCACGCCGAGGCGCGCCAGCTGCTCACCGACAGCCGGATCGTGAAGGACATCAACGTCTGGGGCGCCTGGCAGCGCGGCGAGATACCCATGGACTGGCCGCTGATCGGCCTCGCCAACCCGGGCCGCTCCATGCTCACCGTCGACGGCGCGGACCACCGCCGGCTGCGCACCCTGGTCGCGCAGGCGCTGACCGTGAAGCGGGTGGAACGGCTGCGGGCCGGTATCGAGGCGCTGACCACGGCGAGCCTGGACCGGCTGGCGGCGCTGCCCCGGGGCGAGCAGGTCGACCTGAAGGCCGAGTTCGCGTACCCGCTGCCGATGAACGTGATCAGCGAGCTGATGGGTGTGGACAACGCCGACCACCCCCGGCTGAAGGAGCTGTTCGAGAAGTTCTTCTCGACACAGACACCGCCGGAGGAGGTCCCGCAGATGATGGCGGACCTCGGCACGCTCTTCACGAGGATCGTCGACTCCAAGCGGGAGAACCCGGGCGACGACCTGACGAGCGCCCTGATCGCGGCCTCCGAGGACGGCGACCACCTCACCGACGAGGAGATCGTCAACACCCTCCAGCTGATCATCGCGGCGGGCCACGAGACCACGATCAGCCTGATCGTGAACGCGGTCGTCGCGCTCCAGACCCACCCGGAGCAGCGCAAGCAGGTGCTGAGCGGGGAGGTGCCGTGGGAGAACGTGATCGAGGAGACCCTGCGCTGGAACACGCCCACCTCGCACGTGCTGATCCGGTTCGCCACGGAGGATGTCGAGGTCGGCGACAAGGTGCTGCCGAAGGGCGAGGCGCTGATCGTCTCCTTCGGCGCGCTGGGCCGCGACGAGGCGCAGTACGGGCCGACCGCCGGTGACTTCGACATCACCCGCTCCCCCAACCGCCACATCGCCTTCGGTCACGGCCCGCACGTGTGCCCGGGCGCGGCGCTGTCCCGGCTGGAGGCGGGGGTGGCGCTGCCCGCGCTGTACGAGCGGTTCCCGGACCTGGAGCTCGCCGTCCCGGCGTCCGAGCTGCGGAACAAGCCGATCGTCACCCAGAACGACCTGTACGACCTGCCGGTCGAACTGGGCTGACACCGCCGCGCGATGTGGTCCACACGCCGGAGCGGCTGTCTCATCCGACGGACACGGCGCTCAACCGTGCCCGCGAGGTATTACGCTCCGGTTCGTGGCCGATATCCAGATTCCCGCTGACATCAAGCCCGCCGACGGACGCTTCGGCGCCGGTCCTTCCAAGGTGCGGACGGAGGCGCTCGACGCGCTGGCCGCCACCGGTACGTCTCTTCTCGGTACGTCCCACCGCCAGGCCCCGGTCAAGAACCTGGTCGGCTCGGTGCGTCAGGGTGTACGCGACCTCTTCTCCCTCCCCGAGGGATACGAGGTGATCCTGGGCAACGGCGGCTCCACCGCCTTCTGGGACATCGCGACGCACGGTCTGATCGAGACGAAGTCCCAGCACCTCAACTTCGGTGAGTTCTCGTCGAAGTTCGCGAAGGCCGCCAAGCTCGCGCCGTGGCTGGCCGACCCGACCGTGATCGCCTCCGACCCGGGCACCCACCCGGACCCGCGGGCCGAGGCGAGCGTGGACGTCTACGCGTTCACACACAACGAGACCTCGACGGGTGTCGCCGCGCCGGTCAAGCGCGTCGCCGACGCCGACGAGGGCTCCCTGGTCCTGGTGGACGCCACCTCGGGCGCGGGCGGCCTGCCGGTCGACATCACCGAGTCGGACGTCTACTACTTCGCCCCGCAGAAGTCCTTCGCCTCCGACGGCGGTCTCTGGATCGGCGTCTTCTCCCCGGCGGCCCTGGAGCGCGCCGCGCGCATCCACGCGTCGGGCCGCCACATCCCGGAGTTCTTCTCGCTGCCGACGGCGATCGACAACTCCCTCAAGAACCAGACGTACAACACCCCGGCCTTGGCCACGCTGTTCCTCCTGAACGAGCAGCTGAACTGGCTGAACACCCAGGGCGGCCTGGACTTCTCGGTCCGCCGCACGGCCACTTCCGCGCGGAACCTGTACGGCTGGGCGGACGAGTCCAAGTACGCGACCCCGTTCGTCACCGACCCGGCGAAGCGCTCGGCGGTCATCGGCACGATCGACTTCTCGGACGAGATCGACGCCTCGGCCGTCGCCAAGACGCTGCGCGCCAACGGCATCGTCGACACCGAGCCATACCGCAAGCTGGGCCGCAACCAGCTGCGCGTGGCGATGTTCCCGGCGATCGACCCGTCGGACATCCAGGCGCTGACGGCCTGCATCGACTACGTGATCGAGAAGCTGTAACGCGTACGCGCTCACGCACAGGAAGGGCCCCGCATCCATCTGGTACGCCAGGCGCGCGGGGCCCTTCGCGTTCACTCGACCGGGGTGGCGCAATGCCTTCCGGGCGATCGCGGCTACGACTACCACCAGGTGCACGCCCCCGGGCAGACAGTCACGCTGCCCGATTCGATCGGCGCCCCGGTGACTCTCGACGTAGACGAGCTCATCAGGGCCGGCCGCCCCCAGACCTGATCAACCGGCCGAGGCCGCCGGCACCTCCCGGAGCCGAGTGATGCCGGCCGTCCACTCCTCGTTGTCCTCCCGCAGCTCGCGCAGCTCCGAGGCTTCGCCCAGCACCCGGTCGAGGGCCCGCACCACGAGGGGGCTCAGGTCCGGCGAGCGAACCGGGTGGCGCGGGCGGCGGACCGAGCCATCCCGCACCCACGCGTCACGCAAGCGGCACCTTCAGAACCGTTCGACCTTCTCGCCGTCCGGCACCTGATAGCAGCCGGAGACGACCATCAGGCTGAGGCTTGGCGGGTCGATCTTGGCCATCTCGACAATGTTGACGCTGTGCTTCTTCTTGTCGTTGTCGGCCGTGAGGTTGAGGTTCTTGCTCTTGCTGGTGTCGAGCCCGTACTCGACGACTTTCCAGCCATGCTTGGGCAGTTCTTCCTTGAGCCGCTCCATCACACCACCGAGCTGGTCGGCCGATGCCGGAGTAAAGCTCCATGGGTGAAAGATCTGGAAGTACTTCTCCGGATCCTTGCCGCTGCACTCGGAGACGCCTGGGCCAGTATTGGACGTCTTCCCCTTGATGCCGATCAGGTCGTAGAGCTCGCTGGAAACCTTTTCCGTCTCATTGGCAGCGGCAAGTGAGGTGCTGGTGCCCGCGGATGGGACGTCGCCGGAGTTGTTGGTATCAGTCATGCTGCATCCAGTAAGGGTCGCGAGGGCGAGGGATACAAGGAGCGCCGGGGCGCTCAGTTTGATCTTCAAGTCGAGGGGCCTCGATGGGTCGGACCGGGACACGAGCCGGTCATGTCTTCGGGTACTTCGAGGGTCGGTCGTCGAACAGGCAGATGCCCGCGGGCACCGACACCCCTACTTCACATGCGCCCAGTGGTCCGGCGGCGGCTTCAACTTCACTTCGTCACCGTGCCCCGCGACAACCAGGCCCTGGTTCCTGAGGCTCTGAGTGTTCTCCTTCCAGTAGTCACTGTGGCCCTCGGTGTCCGTGGTCATCTGGTTGGCGCCGAAGCGTTCGTCGCTGGGGATGGTCCAGAGGCCGTCCCAGTCGGTTCCGCCGTGCCCATAGCGACCGATGTCCGGGACGGGATCCCCGTCGGCCTCCTGGTTCCAGACATGTCCCGTGGGCACGTCCAGCTGTTCGGCCTTGGATACCTGAACACCGGGGCTTCCCGCGAGGATCACGTCGTCCGCGTTCAGGTCACCCTGCCGGGCCGCGGACCCGATGAGGGTCGTGCCGTACGAGTGGCCGATCGCAGTGCGGTGCGGGTCCGAGTCGGCGGTGTGCGACGCGTCGAGTCCGTCCATGAACCGGTTGAAGGCCGGGGCGCCGTCATTGGCCCTCGCCGGCCTTCGCCCATGCCTTCTTGTCCGACTTCAGATCCTCCGAAGCCGCGCCCGCCGGAGCCCCGCCCCCCTGATCGGCCGGATACTGGTTCAACTGCATCTGCGCGGAACCGCGCGCCACCGCATCGGACTTGAGCCGCTCCCACTCATCCCACGCCATCCGCAAGACCCTCCCCGTTTCCCCGTTCCCGGGTGACCCCGGGCCGAGCCGCCATAGTCTCCGGCTCCGAGGAGCGAAATCAAACGCTCACACCCGGTACCAGCACCGGCGGGTACCCGGAGTACCCAGTTCCACCAGTGTTCGGCAGGGTCGGGGGCGCCAGCTTCCCAGCGGGTGTAGCGGGCCCGGAGGGTGTCCAGGTCCTCCGGCTCACCGCCCGTGTACGTGTGCAGTGCCGGGTCGTCCAGCACCACCGCCATCTCGTCCGCGTACGCGACCCGCAGCGGCAGTGCGTCGAGCCGTTCGGTGGAGAAGGCCTCGGGCCCCTGGTGCGTCATGGCGCCCGACCCTACGCGCGCCGTCCCGCCCCGGTTCAGCGGCTCAGTCGCTGGAACCGCCGCACCGCCAGAGGCAGGAACACCACGGTCAGTACCAGCGGCCACACCACCGCCATCAACAGGGCGTGTTCCTCCACCCAGGTGCCGCCGCCCGCCACCGGGTTGCCGAAGAGTTCGCGGGTTGCCGTGACCGTCGAAGAAATCGGGTTCCAGGCGGCTACGGTGCCCAGCCAGCCCGGCATCAGGGAGGGTGCGACCAGGGCGCTGGAGATCATCGTGGCCGGGAACGCGATGGCGTACAGACCGCCCGCCGACTCCGCGCTCGGGACCAGGAGTCCCAGCCAGACGCCGACCCAGATCAGGCTGAACCGGAGCAGCAGAAGCAGTCCGAACGCGCCGACGGCGGCAGTCGGGCCGCCGTCCGCACGCCAGCCGATCGCGAGGGCCGTCGCCGCGAGGATCGTCAGCTCGGCGCCGGCGACCAGCAGATCGGCGAGGCCGCGCCCGGCGGAGATCGCGGACGGTGCCATCGGCATGGAGCGGAACCGGTCGACGACGCCCTTGCCAACGTCGGTCACCATGGCCATCGCGGTGTTCATGAAGCCCATGGCCATGGTCGTGGCGAACATGCCCGGCATCAGGAACTCCCGGTAGTCGCCGCCTCCGGGCACCTTCATGGCACTGCCGAAAACATACCCGTACAGCAGAACGGAGAGGATCGGGAAACCTAACTGCCAGATGATGACCGCCGGTTGGCGCTGGTAGTGGGTGAGACTGCGCCGGGTGACGTTCCAGCTGTCGGCGAGCGCCCAGTGGAGTCGGCCGCGTGCGGGGCCGGCCGTGTGCAGTTCGATGGCGGTCACACCGTCACCTCCTCTTTGGGCGTCTCCGTACGGTGTCCGGTCAGGCTGAGGAACACGTCGTCGAGGCTCGGTCTGCGCAGCCCGATGTCCTCGACCGCGATGCGTTCGTCCTGGAGGGTGCGCGCGACCTCGGTGAGCGCGGCGACCCGGTCGGCGACCTGGGCATGGACGCGGCGGTCCGCCTCGTCGGAGACGACAGGACCGGCGCCCGCGACCCGTTCCACGGCCTTGACGACCGTGGGCAGGTCGGCCGCCTCGCCCGCGACGACCTCGATCCGGTCTCCCCCCACCCGGTTCTTCAGCCCGTCCGGGGTGTCGTCGGCGATGGCCCGGCCACGGTCGATGACGGTGATGCGCGAGGCGAGCCGGTCGGCCTCCTCCAGGTACTGGGTGGTGAGCAGCACCGTCGTACCCTCTGCCACCAACGCCCTTACACTGTCCCAGACTTCGCCCCGCCCACGCGGATCGAGCCCTGTCGTCGGCTCGTCCAGGAACAGCACCTGGGGTGCGAGGATCATCGATGCCGCCAGGTCGAGGCGGCGCCGCATGCCGCCGCTGTATCCCTTGACCCCCTTGTCGGCGGCGTCGCGCAGGTCGAACTGTTCCAGCAGTTCCGCGGCCCGCCGCCGGGCACGCGCGCCGCCCAGATGGAAGAGGCGCCCGAACATCTCCAGGTTCTGCCGCCCGGTCAGGATCTCGTCGACGGCGGCGTACTGCCCGGTGAGCCCGATCCTTGTGCGTACGCGACGGGGTTCGCGCGCCACGTCCAGCCCGGCAACCTCGGCTCGCCCGCCGTCGAACCGCAGCAGCGTCGACAGGGCGCGTACAGCAGTGGTCTTGCCGGCCCCGTTGGGACCGAGCAGCCCGTGCACGGTGCCGGGCCGGACGGCCAGATCGAATCCGTCGAGAGCCCTCTTCTCCCCGCTGCCCTTCTTCCCGCCGCGCTTCTCTCCGTACCGCTTCATGACCCCTTCGGCACGTACGGAATATCCGCTCGCGTCGATGACAGAACCCCCTTCACTCCAATGAACTGAGTACGCTGTACCCAAATGAGAGTACACCGTACCCACTTCTTGTCCAGAGGCTTACGCTGAGCTCATGACGAAGAGCGATTCAGCGGGTGGCGCAGACGGAACGACGGCCGGCAGCGGCGATATCGCGCGCAGCCTGGAGCTCCTCTGGGGCACCGGCGACCGCCCCAGCCGCGGCCCCAAACCGGCTCTCACACTCGGCCGGATCGTCACCACCGCCGTGGCGATCGCCGATGCGGAGGGCCTGGCCGCCCTCTCGATGCGCCGGCTCTCCACCGATCTGGGCACCGGCACGATGTCGCTCTACCGGTACGTCCCCGGCAAGGCCGAGCTGCTCGACCTGATGCTCGACCACGTCCTGGGCGAACCCCTGGAAGCCACCCCGGCCGACGGACCGGCGGACTGGCGCGCCGCCCTCGACACCATGGCCCGCACCTACCTGGAGCAGCTGAGCCGCCACCCCTGGCTGCTCAAGATCAACCAGGCGCGTACGATCCTCGGCCCCAGCGCCCTCCGAGGTCTCGAACTGGCCCTCGCCGGTATCAGGGGCATGGGTCTGACCGACCCGGAGCTGATCTCGACGATCATCACGGTCAACAGCTTCGTGGAGGGCATCGCCCGCACCCGGCTCCAGGCCACCGAGGCCGTGCAGCAGACCGGGCTGAGCAATGACGCCTTCTGGGAGGACCAGCGCCCCTACCTGGAGCGGGCCATGAGGAGCGGCGACTATCCGCTGATGGCAGGGCTCTCCGGGGACGCGTTCAGCTACGACAACGACCACTTCGCGTTCGGCCTGCAACGGCTGATCGACGGATTCGAAGTGCTCGTCGAGGGGCGCGCCAGGGGGTGACGCGGGGCCCTGGCCGTGCACCGATGGAGACCGGGCAGCGGTCAGCCGCGCTTGCGGCGCCGGTTCATGAAGACGAGTGCGCCCACGGCGGCGAGCACCAATGCTCCGACCAGGGTGCTGCCCTTCGTCTGGTTGCCGCTCCCGTCACCGGCGGCGGCCGACGCTCCGCCGCCGTCCTTCGACGGCGACTTGGCGTCGCCGCCGTTCCTGTCCGCGCCTGCGATGTCCACCCGCACCACGTCGCTCCGTGCGCCCTCCGAGCCGAACATCAGCGCCGAGCCGTCCGCCGTGTACGTCACCGACTCGGACTGCCGCTGGAGCGGTGCCTGCACCGCGTGGTCGGCGCCGAGCCGCCCGTCCTTGAACGCGTAGCCACGGGCGCTGAAGTAGGACCGCAGCACCAGTTCCTTCCCGTCCGGCGAGAACGCCCCGTCCGTCACCCACGGCACCTCGCCGACCCGCCGGAACACATTGGTCCGTCCGGTGGAGAGCTTGGCGGGCCCTTCGTACAGTCCGCCGCCGTCCTCGTTCTTCGAGGCGATGTAGACCCGGCCGGTCTTCGGGTGGATCATCAGCGCCTCGGCGTTGCGCGCCCCGTCCGCGTACTTCACGTCGAACTGGGTCGCCCGGACCGTCGCGTCCTTCAGCACCTTCGGCTCCGGGAACCGGTAGATCCAGACGTGGTCCCAGCTGCCGTTCAGGTTGTCGCCGATGTCGCCGACGTACAGGTTGCCGTCGGGTCCGAGCGAGATCGCCTCCACGTCGCGCGGCGCGCCGACCCCGCGCATGGTGATCGTCGCGACGGTCTTCCCGGTCCGGGAGTCGACGGCGTACACGTACGGCCCGTCTTCGCTGTCGTTGTGCGTCCAGTAGATGCCCGGGTGGGCGCGGCTCGCGGCGAGGCCGCTGGACTCGGTGATCCTGGGGTCCTCGATCGTGAAGCTGCGGTCGGCGGACCCGTCGTCGGCACTGGCCGGGGCGGCTGCCGCCCCGGTGAGGACGAGCAGCGCGGCGGCACCGGTGACTGTCAGATACGAACGCATGGACCAAGTGTCCATGCTCACGTCGCAGCTCCGCGCGTTGATCCGCCATGATGGCGTCATGCGTTTTCTGTTCGTCGGCGATTCCATGACCATCGGCCGCGCCGGCGACTTCACCTGGCGCTACCGCATGTGGCAGCACTTCGAAGCGGCTTTCGATGGTCCGTACGAGATCGTCGGTCCCCGGACCGAGCTGTACGACACCGCGACAAATACCCCGGCCTCGTACGCGTACGGCGACCCGGATTTCCCCGCCCTGGCCCGCCGCCATCTGGCGGGCTGGGGCGAGGGATGGCTGCACATGGCCCCGGTGATCGCGGACACGGTCACCGCGTCGCGTGCCGACGTGCTGCTCGTCTCGCTCGGCCTGATAGATCTCGGCTTCTACACGGACAGCGGGCAGGCCGCCGAGAACGCCCGCGCGTTCATCGCGGCGGCCCGCAGCGCGAACCCGCACATCAAAACCGTGCTCCTGCCGGTCATCCCGAACATACGGGCCGAGTCGGACGCCCCGTTCGCCGCCGAGTGCGACCGCTTCAACGAGCTCCTCGCGAAGGCGGTCGCCGACCTCGACGAGCCGATGTCACCGATCCTGCTGGCGTCGCGCCCGCCCGGGTACGACATCCACACGGACACGTACGACGGCACGCACCCCGGCCCCACGGGCGAGCAGAAGCTGGCCGCGACGTTCGCCGACGCGATGCACCAGGCGTGGGGCATGGGCGGGCCCTACGCGGGCGGCCGCGCGGAAGCCTGACGCCCGGCCGTCCCGGTGCCCTCACTTTCTGGTGGGCCGGGCCCGCACATGCATCCGTTCGCCCTGCGGCCCGAACAGGCTGAGAATCTCGACCGGTTCCGGCCCCGCGCTGGACCAGGCGTGGGGCGTACGCGTGTCGAACTCGGCGACCTCCCCGGTGGTCAGTACGACATCGTGCTCGCCCAGCACCAGCCGCAGCCGCCCCGCCAGCACGTACAGCCACTCGTAGCCCTCGTGCACCCGCTGCTCCAGGGGCCCGGTCGCCCCTCGCCCGCCGGGCAGCACCAGCTTGTACGCCTGGAGGCCACCGAGGTGGCGGGTCAGCGGCATGAACTTTCTGCCGCCGCGGGTGAAGGGGCGCAGATGGACGCGGGGGTCGCCGGTGGCGGGGGCGCCGACGAGTTCGTCGAGCGGCACCCCGTACGCCTTGGCCAGCGGCAGCAGCAGTTCCAGGGTGGGTTTGCGGCCGCCCGACTCCAGGCGGGAGAGGGTACTGACCGAGATTCCGGTCGTCTCGCCCAGCTGGGCGAGGGTCGTGCCGCGCTCCCGGCGCAGGGCCCTCAGGCGCGACCCGACTCCGGTCAGGACAGCGGCGAACTCATCGCCGGCACCCGCATCCGCCTTCGCTCCGTCTCCCATCGCCCCATTATTCGCCGTGCGGGAGAGCGGGGGCGGTTATCCGCCGTACGGGAGAGCGGGCGCGGATATCCGCCGTACGGGAGAGCGGGAACGGTCAGGGCGAACCGAGCATCGTCAGGGAGAGCCGCGTGAGCTCTTCGGTGAGCCAGTCGGGCGTGACCTGGCGGGGGCGGCGGGCGTGGTGGGCGAGGAGTTCCTCGACCGAGTGGGTCATCACCGTGACCGCGACCCGCTGGTCGCCGTCACCCACCTCACCCCGCTCGGCGGCGCGTTCGGCCTCACAGGTCAGGAACTCGGACCACATCGTCCGCCACATCGCCAGATGGTCGTCGACGGTGCGGCTCACGCCCAGCACCTCGACGAACGCCACCCGCGCGGCCCGCGGATCAGCGGTGACCCCGCCCACATAGGCGGCGAAGAGGCGACGGAACCGTTCCTCCGTCGAGCACTCCTCCATGTCGTCGGAGAGCATCGCCTCCTCGGACGCGCGCAGTCCGCTGGTCGCCACCTCGTCGTACAGTGCGATCAACAGCGCCTCCCGGGAGGTGAACTGCTGATGGAACGCGCGAATCGGCACGCGCGCCTCGGCGCAGAGTTGCTCGATGCTCGTGCGCGCGTAGCCGTATGCGGCGAACAGGTCCCGTCCGGCCCGCAGGAGCCGGGCACGCCACTGCGCCCGGTCCTCGGCGGACTCGGTCATCCCTGTTCCGCGGCTCACCACGGCATTCACCACAAGTCCTCCTTCGTCGGCCCGAAGTCGCTGTCATTGTCCTCGCTCCGCCCCGACGGCGGCGGATCCGCCACACCCACAGGCAGCGGCGCGTCGTCGGACGACGACATCTGTCATCGTGGAGCCATGGCCTGTCCCGACACCGACGGTGACGACATCGACGCCGACTCGCCTCTGTGGCCGGTAAGAGCGGCCGCGGGACGCCTAACTGCGGCGACCGCGGACGCGGGTGTGGACGGTGTCCTCCACCGTCTCCACCTGGACGCCCGGGACACCGGGGTCACACAGGCGACGGCGGAGGCTCTGCTGGAGCGAGGCGACGTGTACGGCCTGCGCGCCGTGCTGAGGGCGCTCGCCCGCGCACAGGACATGGGGACGGCCGACCAGTTGGGAGCAGCCATCGACTGCGATCCGCACGGGTGGACGGAGGCCGGGGATGATCGGCGCATCCACGAGTTGCGGGAGCTGACGTCCGACGAGGATGCGGGCGTACGGGCCGAATCGGCGGCCGTCCTCGGCTCTTTGCGACCCTCGGATCTCTGCGACGAGGCGTCCTTCACGTCGGCGCTGCCCAGCGCCACCTGCACCTGGATCGAGGAAAACCGGTCACCGGACGGCTGCTCCTGACCATGCGTCAGCGACCGCACACAACGATATGAAGGAAGAACATGAGCGACGTCAACGGATTCCAGAGCATTCCCCCGACCACCCTCGCCGACCTTCTGGGACGCGAGCAGGTCATGGACATCGGGATCCGCCCCCTGTGGCCCTCGCCCCGGCGCGTCGCCGGCCCGGCGTTCACCGTGCAGTGCCCTCCGGGAGACAACCTCATGCTTCATGCGGCCATTTACCGCGCTGAGCCCGGCTCCGTCATCGTCGTCGAAGCGGGTGACGTGGACTACGCGCTGGCCGGAGGAAACGTCTGCGCCGTCGCGCAGCGTCGGGGGATCGCAGCGTTCGTGGTCGACGGCGTGATCCGTGACCTCGCTGAGGTGCGCGAGATGGGCTTTCCCGTCTTCGCCCGGGGTGTCATCCCTGTTCCGGGGACCAAGAAAGCCGCCCGGCCGCTGGGGGGCCGGGTGCGGTGCGGCGGAGTGAACGTGAACGCCGGCGATGCCGTGGTGGCCGACGAGGAGGGAGTTGTGGTCGTGCCCCATGCCCGTCGGGAGCAGGTACTCCTCGACGCTCGGGCGAAGTTGGCCAAGGAGGCCGACGAGTCCCTCGACGCGTGGGAGGCGGCGCACCGCGCCCGTATCGACAAGATCCTCGCCGAGAACGGCTTCGAGGGCTGATCAACGCCGTGCCCGGCACGGCACCGGGTCCGGCCGGCGTCCCTCAGACCGTCCGGACCCACCGCCTGCCGTCGGCGGTATCGGCCACCGGGAGCACGGTGTCCAACCGCCGCAAGCAACCCCGCCGTTGTACGACCGAGAGCCCCGCGACCGCCGCCCCGAGCACGAGCCAGCCCGCCGGGCCGGCCGTCAGCACGGCACCCGTCAGCAGCAGCGGACCGGCGGACTTCTGCACGGACTGGGACATGCCGGCCACTCCCAGGTAGGGCGCCCGTGCTTCCCGGGGCGCGAGCGACACGGCGAGCTCCCAGGAGCTCACCGACCGCATCAGCTCCGCCAGGGTGACCAGCATCGCCGCGGCGAACAGGGCGATCGACGCCGACCAGGCCGCGCCTGACGTGGCGGTTGCCAGCACCGCGCAGCAGGCGAGCATCGTCAGCCCGTACACGACCACCACTCCCGCTGCCTGGCGCGGCTCCTTCACCTTCGCCGACACCCGCAGCTGCAGGACGACGACGAGCACGGTGTTGATCACCAGGAAGGCCGGGACGAAGGCGTGCGGCGCCTGGGTGTGGTTCACCAGCCACAGCGGCAGTCCGACGTTGAGGATCGAGTCGTCCAGATTCATCGGGATGTCCAGCAGGACGAACCGGAGGTAGCCGCGGTCGCGCCACGGGCTCGGCGCGGCCGGCCCGCCCGCTGCGGCCGCGTCCCCGGTCCGCGCCGTCACGCGCCCAGGGTCGCGCGGCTCCCGGGTGCGCCACACCAGCACCGCGGCCACCAGGAACGAGAGCGCGTTGCACAGGATCAGGGCGCGGTACGCATCACGGGTGCCCATGGCCAGGCCGATGGCGGCGATCCCCGCACCGAGCGCGTACCCGGCGTTCGCCACGCTGCGCGACAGCGCCTGGTACGTGGTGCGCCGCTCGCCCGCCACCCGCGTGGCGAAGAGCATCTCCAGCGTCTTGGCCGCCCGGTCGCCGAGGTAGGTGACGGCGACGACGGGCAGCAGCACGGAGAAACCGGTGCAGAGGAGCATCAGACCGAGGGTTCCGAGGCGGAGGAGGTGACAGCCGATCAGCAACGAGCGCACCGGGAAGCGACCGGCGAGGCGTCCCACGATCGGCGATCCGGCAATGCCCGCCACCCCGGCGGCGCCCAGCAGCAGGCCCAACTGCCGGGCGTCCAGGCCGGTGACGAAGGTGAAGTACAGAACCGAGGATGCGCCCCAGACTCCCGAACCGGTCCTGTCGAGGAGCTGGCCGAGCAGCATGATCCGCCCGTCCCGGCCGCCCGGCGGACGGCGCAGCTGCGCCAGGAGACCGGCCTCGCGCTGCCGGGCTTCCTGGGTCCTGATCCTCCGGGCCTGTGCGCCGCGCCGCATCGCCGGCCTCCGATCCGCTGTCAATGTATCTCGATATCAAGAGATCCAGAGGCAGCCTGCCGGAGATGCATCTCGACGTCAAGATACTTGATATCAACAGGGTTCTGGTCAGGCCCAGCGGATATGCCGCCGGGGCGCAAGCCCCGGCCGAACGCGGGAATCGTCGATCTGTGGCGAGCCCCGGTCACCCGCTGTTCAGGCGCTGGCCGTCTCCACCCGGGCTCACCGCGAGGGCGGCAACCCGTTCGCGCCAGGGGACGCGGGGAGGCCGGGCGGCGACGGCTGCCGCATCGGCGAGCCAGAACCGCCGCGCACCTTCCCTGCGACACGGACCGCAGTGCGTCTCGTCCCCCACGGGCCGGAACACGTGATCGTCGCCGGGCCCCTGGCAGACCACCAGTCCGGCCACACGCGGCGCGGGCCGGGATTCGACGGTGGGTGGCGGTACCGCCTCGGGGAGCTTCTGTACGAGCCGGTGCCGCAGGAACCCCACTGCGGACCACACCCCGCCCTCGGGCAGCCCGCTGGTCAGCGCCCGCCGCAGATCGGCAGCCGTGGCTCCGCGCCGCAACCACTCGGCGGCGGCCTCCGCGAGACCCCGCGCCTCCCGCGCCCCCAGATGCAGCTCCCGGTGCACATGCCGCAACGAGAGCAACACCCGCTCGCCCTCGGCCACTTCCGGCGCGCATTCAGCTTCGGGTTCGGCTTCGGCTTCGGTGGGTGGGTGGGATGAGTTCTTCCCCAGTTCTTCATCTACCGGTGTACAGCCACCGGCCACCCGACTCCTCGGCTGATCGACCGTCCGTTTCTGCGCACTCGGTGGCACCTCGGCACCCCACCCGTCCCTGAGCCCGGCAGCCGCCGCACCCGTGACCGGGGAGTTGGCGAAGAGCTGTACGGTCACCCACCGACCCCGGTCGTTCTGCTGATGCCACTCGTGCAGGAACCCGTCCTCGACCAGCATCCTCTTGGCCCGCTGATAGGCCCGCCCCGTGATCCCCAGCTGCCGCGCATGCTCGCTGAGCGGCTTGTCGGCCAGACCTTCGGGGAGCCCCTGCACGTACAGGAGCAGAATCTTCGCGTCACTGTTCAGACGCGGATGACGCACCACGTCGTGCGAAGCCTTCGTGAAGCGCCGAGACGGCGCGATAGCATGCCAAAGCATCCCGGTGGACTCTCGTTCCACTTGTGGTGAAGGCCCTCGGACTGGTGTTGGTAGCACCGCCGGGGGCCGCCCCGCATGCGGCTGCATACAGAGCGTGATGACGACGTCACCGTACCGCACCCAGCTCCCCCTTCACTACGCAAACGGACATTGCACCCGGCAACGCGCCTGCCGTGAGGGCTCCTTCAGAAGACCTCCGCCTCATCTGCCAGCACGCCCGCGGTCAGCTCGTGCAGCAACCCCGCATCCACGAACGGCGTCTCGGCGGTCGGCAGCGAACGCCAATCCAGCGGCCAAGTCAGCCCGTGCAGCGCGGGTACCCCGACGAACGCCGCTGTCCGCCCGTCCCGACTCATCGCCTCCGCACCGGCCGGCCAGCGGTAGGCGGTCACGGTTTGCGGCGGCAACAGAAAATACGTGCTTTGCGCCCCGATCCGCGAACGCACGACGGGGCCCGCCCGGAAGTCGGTGAACTGCATCAACTCGTACGCCACTTGTTCGCCCCGCATGCCGGTGATCTGTACGGCGTCGAAGTGGATGCCCGCATACCGAAGGGCATGCCCGCTTGCAGGCACCCACGAGGGCGCCAGGTCCAGTGAACTTTTCCGTTCCATACGGAAAGCCTCGCGCCCCACACGTACCGTGACCAGGGACACAAGGCGTCTGTGCACTGTTGTGCACTCGGGAGGTGGGTTGTGCACTCCGGTGGCCAAGGGGGCGGCAACGCCCAGATGTTCGGACGTTATTGCGCTTCTATCGGGAGCGGGCAGAGCTGTCGCAGGAGGCGCTGGGGCTGAGGATCGGCTTCTCGAAGTCGCAGGTGGCGATGGTGGAGCGGGGGCAGCGGCCGCCGAAGGGCGACTTCGTCGCGCGGGCGGATGAGACGCTGGGTGCACAAGGTGCACTGCTGGCCGCAGGGGCAGAGTTGCGACCCAGCCATTTGGCCTCATGGTTCGAAGAGTTCGCCGAGGTAGAAACCGGAGCCTGCTCACGACACGAGTACGAGACACACGCGGTGCCTGGTCTGCTCCAGACGGAGGAACACGCCCGTGCGGTCTTCACCAACCACCACCCGGCTCTCGACGACGAGGAGATCGAGGGACGGGTCGTGGCTCGAATGGAGCGGCAGAAGCTTCTTACCCGCAGACCGGCGGCCGACATCGGCTTCGTGCTGGAACTGCATCCGCTCACGCGGCCCATCGGCGGCAATCAGGTGCGCAAGAGGCAGCTCCGCCACATCCTCGATGTCGCTCAGCTGCGGAACGTACAGATTCAGGTGATGGCGCCGGACCGGACGACCCACGCGGGGCTCAACGGCCCGTTCGTTCTGCTGGAGACGGCTGAACGGAACCGCCTCGCCTACGTCGAAGGACAGAGCGGCAGCTTCTTCGTGAGCCAACAGCCTGACCTGGGCGATCTGTTCGGCAAGTATGGCATTCTGCGGGCGCAGGCGCTCAGCCCGGACGCGTCCATGAAACTGATCGATGAGGTGACAGGGGAAGAATGAGCACCGACCTCAACTGGTTCAAGAGCAGCTACAGCGGCGACCAGGGCGGCAACTGCATCGAGGTCGCCCTCGCTTGGTCCAAGTCCAGTTACAGCGGCGACCAGGGCGGCGACTGCGTCGAGGTCGCCACCTGCCCCCACACCGTCCACGTCCGTGACTCCAAGGACCTCACCGTCCCCGCCCTCGCCCTCTCCCCCGCCGCCTGGACTGCCTTCCTGGGATACGCCACCGCTCAATAGGGTGTTGGCATGTCCAACGAGCCCCCGCTGATCCAGAGTCTGCGTAACGCAGTTGCCGCGGCGCCCTCCGACGTACCTCTTCGGCTGCATCTCGCCGAGTTGTTGCTCGGTGAGGGGCTGAACGACGCCGCCGTCGCCGAGGCTGCCGTCGCGCTTCAGCATGCGCCGGGTGACTCCGCCGCGCGGGCACTCATGGTCCGGGCCATGGGCATGCCCGCACCGGCCCCGGAAGCACCCAAGGCCCCCGAAGAGCCCGAGACACCCGCGGCACCCGCGGCACCGGCCGGGTTCGACTGGCGTGCCGCCGAGGACGAGCTCGGGGGTGCCGTGCCGCCCCGGTTCGTCACGTCCGGGGCAACCGAGACGCCTGTCCCCGTGGACGGCCAGGGCGATCCCGGGCCGGCCGCCACCTGGGAGGTCGACACCCCGGGTTCCGTGACGCTCGCCGATGTCGGCGGCATGCACGAGATCAAGGAGCGCCTCGAAGCCGCGTTCCTGGCTCCCATGCGCAACCCCGAGCTCGGCAGGCTGTACGGGAAGAGCCTGCGCGGCGGGCTGTTGATGTACGGGCCGCCCGGGTGCGGGAAGACGTTCATCGCGCGGGCCGTCGCGGGCGAGCTCGGGGCGAGCTTCATGTCCGTGTCGATCAACGACGTGCTCGACATGTGGATGGGCAACTCCGAGCGCAACATGCACGAGGTCTTCGAGACCGCCCGCCGTCAGGCGCCGTGCGTGCTGTTCCTCGACGAGGTGGACGCGCTGGGCGCCAAACGGAGCCGTATGCACCACGGCGGGATGCGCAACACCGTCAACCAGTTGCTCACCGAGCTCGACGGCGTCGACGGGGCCAACGAGGGCGTGTTCGTGCTCGCCGCGACCAACGTCCCCTGGGACGTGGACATCGCACTGCGACGTCCCGGCCGGCTCGACCGTACTCTGCTCGTCCTGCCGCCGGACGCGCCCGCGCGCGAGGCGATCCTCCGCTACCACCTGCGCGACCGGCCGATCGAATCCGTCGACCTGGGCAAGCTGGTCAAGGTCACCGAGGATCTGTCCGGCGCCGATCTGGCGCACGTCTGCGAGTCCGCGTCCGAGCGGGCGTTGCTCGACTCGACCCGTACCGGCACGGTCCGGATGATCAACATGAAGGACCTGCTGGCCGCGGCGAAGGAAGTCCGGCCGTCCACCGACCCCTGGTTCGCCTCGGCGCGCAATGTGGCGATGTTCGCCAACGAGGGCGGCATATATGACGAGTTGCTCGCCTATCTGAAGAGGAAGCGCAAGCTGTGAGCGCCACCGCCGATCACCCCATGACCGAGCAGGCAGCCGCCCTCATCAGCCTGGACCGGCTGGACGAGGCGAAGGCCCTGCTGGCCAAGCGCCTCGCCGAGGACCCCGAGGACTTCCGGGCCTGGGTGCGGCTCGCGCGCTGTCATCTGGCTGAGCGGGAGTTCGAGGACGTCATCACCACGACCGGCGAGGCACTGCGGATCGCCCCGCAGGACTGCGACGCGTGGATCGTGCGGACGTACGGGCTGCGCAGGACGGGCAGGCGGGACGAGGCGCTCGCGGCGGCCCAGGAGGCGGTGCGGATCAACCCGCAGTCGTGGCAGGCGGTCATCGCGCTCTCGGAGGCCGTCAGCGCCTGGCAGCCGCGCTGGCCCGAGGTGCTTGAGCTGGCGCAGACGGCGGTCCGGCTGGCCCCGGAGGAGCCGGGGGCGTATCAAGGGCTGTGGAAAGCGGCGCTGCTCAACGGGGCCTTCGACGTGCGGGACCATGCGATCCGCGAGACGCTGCGGCTCGACCCGACGAGTGCCTGGGCGCTGCAAGAGCTGGCCGCGAAGCAGGCCACGGCGCCCGGCACGGGGCCCAAGCAGCGGGCGGAGGTGTACGCGTCCGCGCTGGCCGCCGACCCCGATTCGAAGAGCATGCGCATGGGGCTGGACCGGGCGGTGTTCCAGATGCTGCGCCGCACCCGGTGGCTCGCCGTGCTGTGCCTGGTGATCGCGGGGGCGGCGATCAATCTGTTCCCGTCCGACGGGGACGGCCCCGAGCTGCCGCTGCCGATCGGTACCCGGCTCTATGCGCTGGCGCTGATCGGGGTGGTCTGGGCGCTCGGCGCGTGGTGGCGCTACCGGAAGCTCCGCGCGGGGGTGCAGTTGAGTGTGCGGTCGCTGCTGCGGCGGATGTTCTGGGCGCGGCTGGTACTGGTGCAGGCGGTGCTGGGGACGTTGTGTGCGGTGGCCATCGCAACGGCGCCGTGGACGGACCGGGGCGTTCCGCAGGTGATCTTCTGGGTGGGGCTCGCCCCGATCCTGCTGACGATCTGGTTCGACCGACCGCGCACGCAGTGAGCGATCCGGCAGCGCGTGGTCGCCTTCGCCTGTGTGCCATCTCGCCGGCTCGATAAATCGCCGACCCGAGAAATGTGACGCACACCTCCAGGCACCGGGGGGCCTATCCACAGGTTGCTGGGCAGGGCGTGTACCTCCGGGTTCTCGTACGGGTTCTGGAGGAGGGGCGACTACCGCCGGGCGAGCTGGCGCTGTCCCAGGAACACGGCGCGGGCGATGGTCTGCGAGTCGACCTGTACGTGCACGGGCCGATCCGCGAGCGCCTCGACGGCAGCGGCGAGCCGGTGCAGCGCGGCGCCGCCTCCCGGGTGGTGGCTGAGCATGCGGCTCAGCTTGGACAGCGGGATGACGGCCTCGTCCTCGCCGCCCTCACCGATGACGGCGAGGCGGCCGCCGGAGCGGGCGGAGACGACGCCACCCTCGGCGAGCGTCGGAATGTTGGGGATCTTGGGGATGTGGATCCCGAATTCCTTGCCGCCGAAGACCGGTACCCAGCCGGGAATCTTGACGTGAATCCCGTTCAGGCCGCCGATCATGGCGTTGATTCCGCTGATGTAGGCGCGGGGCAGGGCGGTGAAGGAGTTGATGATGCCCTTCATCACACCCTTGATGGGCCCGGCGTGCGACTTGATGGCCCCGGAGATGGCATTCCAGGCCCACTTCACGCCCGCCGCCAGGGCCTTGGACACCTTGTCCATATTGATGAACTGCCCGATGATCGGTGCGAGCAGCGTCATGACCAGCCCGAAGGCGTTGGCCTTCATGGCGGTGTTGAGGCCCTTCTGGGCCAGGGTGGCGCCCTTGAGCCCCTTCCCCAGGCCACCCATGGAATTACCGCTGCCGCCGGCGCTCTTGCCGGCCTTGCCGACGGACTTCTCCACGGCGTCGGACTGGCGCTTTACGTCGCGGAGGGCGGCGTTGGCCTTGCCGGAGGAGGACTTGAGGTGGTCTAGGGAGGTCTTGAACTTGTCGGAGGAGGTTGTGGATTTGCCGAGGGATGATCCAGCGCTCTTGGCGCCGTTGCCGACTTTACCGATGGAGCCGGAGGCGCTCCCCGCCGCACCACGCAATTGTCTGACTGCCGAGGATGCTTGGGACGCCGAGCTCCGAAAGCGCGAGAGATTCCCCGCCGCGGTGCTTGAGCTACGAGCGAGTGTCATGTGAACTCCGGTTTCCGTCAGGCGATGGCTCGCGCTGCGCTGGTGACGTCCTTGGTGAGGTCATTGAGAGAACGGGCCAACTCGATCGACGCCTTCCGCATGCTCTTCAACCGTTCCGTGTCGATGCTCGTCACGGGAGCTCGCGGGGCCGGGGGTTGCTGCGCTGCGGCGGCCCGAGCCTCCAGTTTCTTCTTACTGCGCGGAATGCCGTTGTCATCGTGTTTGAAGCCTGCCGCGTCCAGAAGCTTTTCCTTGACTTTCTCGGAATTGATGAAGTTGCTCACCACAAATCCGGTGATGACCGCTCCGAGTGCGGACCAAGCGGCAACCGAGCTGCCCTTGAAATCCTTGAATGACTTGACCAGCTCATCCAGACCAAATCCCATCGCCTTGGTCCAGTTTTCTTCCTGGGTGGGATCCTCTTTCGCCTCCTTGAATTTCTTGTCGATGTAGTCCTTGGAGGCTCCGCCTCCATTTCCCTGTTGCTCCAACTTCTTCTTTACTTCGACTACTTCTGTATAGACGTCGTCGACTGTGTGGCTACCCATGGCGTCCCCTCCGACTCTCCGTGTGTATGTGCAAGGTTGAGTACGTGCAAGGTCGAGCCCCTTGACGGGCGGGAGGATAGACCCGATAGTGAGTTCCGAAATATCTACTGGGGATCTATCGGGGTGGGCAAATGTATGGTTTCGCGATTCCGGTCGCCTTCTTGGCGGTACTCGTTCTCTTTTTTGCCGTGCGAATTTATGTGCGTGGGCGGGCGCTGCGAGTTCGGTGGATCAGGGTTGTCGCGCAATGCATAAATTCAGGGCATGGATCGAGCGGGAGCGTCTACCTTCGGGTGAGATTCGCGTCGAATGACGGGGAGCGGGAGGCCAGTGTCGGGCCATTCACATTCCCCCCCGCTCGCGTTGGCGAATCGATCTTTGTCGTCTACGATCCTCGGGATTTGGGCAACGTTGAGACCCCGGATCAGATGACGAGCGGAAGAGTTGCGCTGACCTTCATTGTTCTCTCTGTTGCGGCGCTCGCGCTGTCGACGGTCACGCTCTATATTTGGGCCGTTTGAACCGTGTTGGTGTGCAGGGTCAAGTAAGTGGGATGTGAATCCCCCACGGAACTCCAAGAGGACCGGATCTACGGCCCCTCCTCCTGCGCGAGAGGTCTTGAGCGATGATTCCAGGCGCGACAATTTGTCGTAAACGTCGCCCGTCGTGTGATTACTCATGATCGAGCCCCCATTCCATCCGCATGCGTCTTGACTGCTTGATCCGCTATGGCAAGGATGAGGCGGAGCAGCTTGCAAGTTGACCAAGAGTGGGGGTGGGGAATGATTTACCTTGCGGAAGCAAGCGACATGCAAATTTTGGCGAGATTCATCGGGGTTACTCTGACAGGGATTGGCCCCATTGGTATCATTTTGGCCGTTCTTACACCTAAAGTGGTTCGCGAGGAGCGCGAAAAGGGGAACCTGGAGACGGCTGCAAAGGTCAGACGAAGTGGGTGGGGTGCGGCGACGATTGGGATTTCCTTGATCGGTATCGGCGCCTGCCTGTACTTCTTTTCCTAGCCCCTGGGCGAACTGAGGAAGGGACCTCAGGCGAAGAACCTGCTGAGTTCCTGCGGAGGCGGCAGCGTGGTCGCGTCCTCGCCCGATGTGTCCTTTCGGGCCGGCTCCGCCTGCCCGGGGCGTTGGATGGGCTCAGGGCAGTCGAGGGGATCGCTGTCCTCGTCCCGGTTGACGGTGGCGAACATCCAATTGGCCTCCTGGAACAGGTCCACCACGTGGGCCAGCAGGTAGTCCGTCACGCTCCATTCGGCGGCATCGCCATGCAGCTCACGCGCGAGCACGCTGTCGCGCGGCATGTGCGCGACGAGCACCGCGAGCCGGCGTGAGGTGAGCCGGCCGCGGTGCCAGTCCAGGAGGTCGATGCCGTAGTGGCGGAGCAGGTCCGCCTCGATGGCCTCGGCGTGCTCGTCGACGAGCTCGTCGAGGCTCAGTCTTCCCCCAGGCCCAGCCCCGTCTCCTTGCCGTAGGCCTCCAGAATCGCCGCGATGTCCTGCATGGTGATGTCGTGCCGCTCGAAGCGCGCGAACTGCCGCTCACCGAACAAGAGTTGGAGAAGACCGTCGACGTCGTTGTCGTCGAGGTCCCGCAGCTTGCGGGCGGTGCCGCGGCCGAGCTCGGTCGGCAGCTCGAAGGTGTCGTCGTCGAGGGTGAAGGTCCAGGCGCAGCCGAGCGCTTCGAGGCGCTGGGCGCGGGCGGCGTTGACGTTGAAGCCGGGCATGCGGGAACTCCTCTGTGCAGGGCGAGGTGGTGGGGTGGCCCGGCGCGCGCTGACGGGCGCGCCAGGCCGGATGGCGCGGGAGGCCGCGATGCGGCCGATCCCGTTACACGTATGACCCATGTATTCGGAGGCAGAGTTACTGGTTCCCAGGTCTGTGAACGGCTAGAATTCCGGATTGCTGGATTTGGGCGGAGCTGGAGAGGCGGGGGATCGTGCTTGATGGGCTGCACGGATGGGAGATGGATATCCTGGTCTTTGGAATTCCCGTACTGGCCGGGGCACTTCTATTTATCTGGCGCGATGGGAATCTTCGTCGCAGAGGTGTCGTTATTCGCGCTGCGTGTGTAAATAAGGCCTTTGATGGAAAAGGTCTGGTCACTTTACGCTTGGAGTACGAAGTTGAAGGCCTGCGCTATTACTGCAACAGCATGCCGTATAAATTTCCTCCGGTTGGTGTCGGTCAGCGGTTGGATGTGATCTATGACTCCAAAAATCCCGGCTACTCGGAGGTGGTGGAACAGCGGGGCCGCGGCACAGTTCCCTGGATCGTCGGAGGTATCGCGTTCATATTTCTCCTGCTGGCAGGTATTTCTTACTTCTGACCTCGGGGGTCTAGGTAAAGAAGCGAGTCATTTCGCCATGGCTCGGCAGCCTGGACTCGGCAGGCTCCGTCTCGTTCTTCACCAACCACCACCCGGCTCTCGACGACGAGGAGATCGAGGGACGGGGCGTGGCTCGAATGGAGCGGCAGAAGCTTCATACCCGCAGACCGGCGGCCGACATCGGCTTCGTGCTGGAACTGCATCCGCTCACGCGGCCCACCGGAGGCCATCAGGTATGCAAAAAACAGCTCCGCCACATCCTCGATGTCGCTCAGCTGCGGAACGTACAGATTCAGGTGATGGCGCCGGACCGGACGACCCACGCGGGGCTCAACGGCCCGTTCGTTCTGCTGGAGACAGCTGAACGGAACCGCCTCGCCTACGTGCGGACGGTGGCGGACGTGCAGCGCATGCTGAGGCTGTTGCCGGATGTGCCCGTGGACCCCGTCGAGCTGGAATCCTTGCTGCCGTTGTTGCTACGTCCTGGCGTTGATCGGGGTGGTCTGGGCGTTCGGCGCGTGGCGGCGCTACCGGAAGCTGCGTGCGGGGGTGCAGCTGAGCGTGCGGTCGCTGGTGCGGCGGATGTTCTGGGCGCGGCTGGTGCTCGTGCAGGCGGTGCTGGGGACGCTCTGCGCGATGGCGATCGCGGCATTGCTGTGGACGGACCGGGGCGTTGCAGGTGGTCTTCTGGGTGGGGCTCGCACCGACGCTGCTGACGATCTGGTTCGACCGGCCGCGCACACGGCAGGCGCCCCAGTCCCGGCAAGCTCTGCCCCGTCGCACTGCCCGGCACACCCGCTCGCCGCGTTGGCCACAAGCCCTGGTAGCTCCTTCCCCGAGCTCTCAGCTTCGTTCGAGCAGGGGAGACCCCATCCAAGGGCTTCCGGTTGCCGGGCCAGGTATCCGTCTCACTCACCCATGCGGGGCCGGCGAGGACCCTTCCGTGGCGGCCAGGGTGCGGGTCAGCACGCGAGTGGTGCTGCCGTCGTCCTCGCTGATGTCCCGGACGTGCTCAAAGCCGATCCTGCCCAGCAACGTCAGCGAGGCACTGTTCGCTGCAGCCACAGTGGCGTGCACCTCGGTCAGCCCGAGAGTGCCGAAGCCATAGGCGACGACAGCCTCGGCCAACTCCGTCCCCAGGCCCGATCCCCACACCGCTGGGACCAGCGCGTAGACGATCTCGTGGCCCCCGACCACATCGGTCGGCTTGATCTCGGCATGCCCGATCAACAGACCGTCACTGCGAACGGCCCAGACATCGAACAGGTTCTGGGCATAGACCTTCGTGAAAATCCGCCCGAACAGGGCCCGATCCGCTGCCTCGGGAGCCAGGCCGTCACCCATCCACTGCGACACCCTCACATCCTGGAACAAGGCAATGAAGCCCTCTTCGTCCTCCGGAACGTAGGGGTCCAAGAGCAGTCGCTCGGTGCACAGAGTCGGGGTCATGAACGGCGACGCTAACCACCGGACACCGTGCCCGCAAACCACTTTCACCAGCATGAACGCGGCCTGGACAACCCGCACCGCTACAGCACCTGAAGTCGCCGCCCGCGGCGAAAAACCGGCCGGGGCAGCGATTAGCAGGCCGGGCCCCCAGCCCGAAGGTCGGCAGGTGAGCCACTCCTGAGGAACGCACCCGGGGCCGTACTTGGTGCTTTGCTCAGCTTCCGACTGCTGGAGCAGCGCCGTCGGCCTCCCTCCGTAAGGTGAAGGCGTCAGGTACGCGCATCTCGCGCCATCCGTGCCGGAGGATTCCGTGACCTTCACCGCTCGTCTCGTCTCCACCGTCGCTGCTCCGCTGGACCCCGCGTCGACGGACGCCCCACAGGTGCTGCACTGGCCCGGGCGCAGACTGCTGGTGCAGCGCGGGGACACCGAGTTGGCCGTCCGCGACCTGGACGGGGAGGGAACGGAGGTCCGCTTCCCCGCGCCCTGGCCTCGCCGGTACGGCTCGGTGACAGTCTCCCCCACCGGCGATGTCGCCGTGTTCGCTGGCGTGCACGCATTGCGAGCCGTGGATACGACCGGCGCCGTGCGGTGGGAGCTCCGGCACGGTTGCTGGTCCTCTGCCGAGTGCACCCAGGCCCATGCCTCGTTCTCCGAATACGCCGACGACCACCACCACCACGCCCACGCGGACAGCGGCTCGGCGGCATTCTCCTCGGACGGCAAGCTCCTCTGGGCCCACATCCGCACCTATGTGGAGGGCGACATCGAGGAGGAATGGCTGATCCTCGACCCCGTCGACGGCACGGTACTGACCCGGGCCGCGACGATGACCGTGGGATCGGGCTCCCTCCACTTCCCCCACCCGAACCCGGCATACATGGGGCTGACCGTCGCCGAGGGCGAGGAGGACTCGCCCGTGCTGTGGGGACACTGGGACGGTGCGAAGCTCACTGTCCAGCGGTTCGTCGAGGAGGTCCTCCTCGCCGTGAGCCCGACCGGAGAGCACTTCCTGACCACCGATCCTGGGCAGTGGGCCCTCTACCTGCACCGGGCGGAGGACGGCATGGAACTGCGGCATCTGAACGCCGAGGAAGCCGTTCCCCCTCCCTCAGGCAAGGGCGACGACCGAGTTTGTTGGGACTACGAGGCGGCGTTCCCGTACGACGACACCGCCGTGGTCGGCACCGAGCACTACGCGCAGGTCCCCCGCCACTGGCTCGTCGACGTGCGCGGGATGATCCTGCGTGGCGAGATCGCCTACCCCTTCCCCGTCTCCGGATCTCCCCGATCGGCGGGAGACGGCACCTGGTACACAGTCTCCGCAGACCGTACGTCCCTGCACCTGTGGCACCCGCAGGGCGCGCGCTGAGGAGGCCGCGCGCCAACAGCGGGCCCCGAACGCAAGAGCGCGTCGTACGACGCGGTCAGCGGGCGAGCCGGCCGAGGAGCGAACCGGCGGCGGCGATGCCGACGCACGCGGCGAGAGCGAGTACCGCGACATCGAGGCCGAGGTGGGCCGGCGTGCCGATGAGCAGTCCGCGCAGGGCGTCGACCTCGTAACTCAGCGGATTCGCCTTGCTGATCGCCTGGAGCCAGCCGGGCATCAGCGCGACCGGGTAGAGCGCGTTGGAGGCGAAGAACAGCGGCATGGTGATGGCCTGACCGATCCCCATCAGCCGGTCGCGGGTGAGGACGATCCCGGCGATCGACATCGACAGGCAGGAGAAGAACGCCGACGCGAGAACGACCACCACGACCACGCCCAGCAGCCGCAGCGGATTCCAGGTCATGCCGACGCCGAGCGCCGCGGCGATCACGATGACGACCGCCGCCTGGATCACGGCTTTCACGCCGGCGGCGAAGGCCTTTCCGGCCACCAGGGCGGTCCTGGGCGTCGGCGTGACCATGAGTTTGGTGAGGACGCCGGAGTCCCGCTCCCAGATGATCATGATGCCGTAGAAGATCGCGATGAACATGGCGGACTGGGCGATGATCCCGGGCGCCAGGAAGTCGAGATACGGGACGCCGCCGGTGGGGATGGCGTGGATACGGGAGAACGTCTGGCCGAAGATCAGCAGCCAGAGTGCGGGCTGGACGGCGCGGGTGTAGATCTCGGTGCGGTCGTGGCGCAGCTTCTGCAGTTCGACGGCGCACATCGCCGCGACCCGCGCGGGGACGACGCGCCAGCCCGTGCGGGCGGGCGGCGGCTCCAGCAGGAGGGCGAAGCGGCCGTCGGGCGAGCCGGGTTCAGCCGCGGCGCGATGCGGTGCGACGGGTACGGAGGACATCGTTGAAGGCTCCCTTCTCCCCGGGAGAACCGGGGTCGTCCAGGCCGCTTCCGGAGTGGTACCGGAAGACGTCCTCCAAGGTCGGTGGTGGCAGAGCCGTATCGCCGGACTCCTCGCGGTGCGCGACCAGTTCGCTCTTGAGCTCGGCGGGCGTGCCGAGCGCGCGCAGGCTGCCCAGATGCATCAGGGCGAGCCGGTCGCAGCGCTGGTCCGCCTCTTCCATGGAGTGGGTGGTGACCAGCACCGTCATCCCGGTGCCGACGCGGATTTCGTTGATGCGGTCCCAGACACTGTCGCGGGCGATCGGGTCCAGACCGATGGTCGGCTCGTCCAGGATCATCAGGCGGGGTGCGCTGACCAGTGCCTGAGCGAGTTCGAGGCGGCGCACCATGCCACCGGAGTACGTGGCCGCGAGCCGGTGCGCCTCGGGACCCAGCCCGACCGCGTCCAGCGCCTGCCCGACACGGGCCGCGCGCTGCCGGCGGGGCACGTCGAAGACGCGGGCGAAGAGGGCGACGTTCTCCCGGCCGGTAAGACTGGCGTCGGCCGACAGCTGCTGCGGTACGTAACCGAGCAGGCGCCGTACGGCCATCTTCTGCCGGGCCGCGTCGTGGCCGAACACATCGATGACGCCGGGGGGTACGGGCAGCAGCGTCGTGATCGCCCGCAGGGTGGTGGTCTTGCCCGCACCGTTGGGCCCGAGGAGTCCGAAGACCTCGCCGGGGCGGACGAGCAGGTCCAGGCCGTCGACGGCTTTCGAGGTGCCGAAGGAGTAGGTCAGACCGGTGCAGCGGAGGGCGGGAGTCATAGGGTCTCCTCTCCTTCGCGCAGTGACTCGGCGAGTCTGCGCAGTGACGGGAGCGCGGCGGTCAGCGCGGCCCGGTCGGCGGCGTCGAGTTTTGCCACGTGTTCGCGGAAGAGCGCGTCGCGCCGGGCCCGCCAGTCGCGCAGCCGGCCGACGCCCGCCGGGGTCGGGTGGAGGAGCGCGGCCCGCCCGTCGCCGGGGTCCGGCTCTCGCCGCAACAGGCCTTCCGCAACCAGATGGTTGACCAGGGTGGAGACGGAGTTGGGCGCGAGGCAGAGTTCGCGCGCGGCCGCCGAGACCCGGATTCCGGGCCGGGCGGCAACCAGCCGCAGCAGTTCCGCGTGCGCTCCGCGCAGCCGAGGCGTGGGCAGACCGCCCCACAGCCGCCGCCGCGCGAGCCGCTGGATGCGGAGCAGAAGTCCGGCGAGTTCATCGGGGAGATCACTCGCCACCACCTGCCCATTTTACCTCTGTTTGCGACGTATTAGGTGGCAAAGCACCGGCGAAGGGGGCCACCGACACAGCGGTGCGTCAACGGGCCGGGGCGCGGCCGCGCCCCGGCGGCATGGGTTCACGCTAGCGCCCCTCCCGCCGTCACCGTTCACCCCTCCGGGAACCGCTCCCCGCACCGGCTGCAGAACACCGGCGCCGGGTCCGGCGAGAGCCGGCCGCACTCCGGGCAGACCCGGTCCAGCATGCAGGGCGCCTCGCCGCCTTCGTGCGCCACCGACGCGTGGACCGACGGCTTGATGGTCAGACCCGGGCGACGGCGGTGGACGGTCAGGTACGCGAGCCCGTCCGGGCCCGCCGCGACGGCGCGGCGCGAGGTGCGGGGAAGCCAGACGGCCGTGGTGGGGGTCAGCTCCAGCGCCTGCGCGCCTGTGCCCGTGCCTGCGAGGACACGACCGTCGCCCGCGAGGACGACGAGGAGGACGTCGAGGATGTCCTCCTGATGCTCGCCGACCTCGGCGCCGGGCGGCAGACGCACCAGATTGGCGTCCAACTCACGCCCTTGTTCGGATAGTTGCCAGAGGGCGCCACGCTCCTCCGGGCCCGCTCCGGTGAGCAGTTCGTCGAGCACGGCCAGGATCCGGGCGGTGGAATTCACGGCAGCCAGGCTACGCCCCGCCGTAGTCCGGCCCCTTTGCCGCGGACCGGGGGGCGCCGCCATGGGCCGTGAACTCGGATCCGAGCCGCGGCCCGCCGTGCACGCAGATGCAGCGGAACGCGGGCGCGATGTTCATTTATGAGCGCCAGAAGCATTTTGCAATCATCTATTGACATGCATATGTAACGCGCGTCACAGTCGTCCCGCCAGTGATCCCGACCACGTCGAATCTGGAGTCCTTCATGTCTGAAGTCCCCGCAGTCTCGCGGCGATCGGTTCTCGGAGGGGCGGTGGCCACGGGCGCGATCGCCGTCGGCTTCGGAGCCGCCGGGTCCGCCCCCGCGCTCGCCGCGCCGGGCGCTTCCGGTGCGGTCACGGCCTCCGAGCCGCGCCGCATCGCCGGCCAGACCTCCATGATCAACGTGCCGTACAAGGTGCACCAGACCGTCCGGGTCGCCGTCATCGGCCTCGGCAACCGCGGCAACGGCATGACCACGGGCTGGTCCGCCGTGCCCGGCTGCCAGGTCACCGCCGTCTGCGACATCCGCCCGGACCGCGCCAAGCGCGTCGCTGACAACCTGGTCAAGGCGGGCAAGCCGCGCCCCGCCGAGTTCGGCGGCTCCGCCGACTCGTACGCCGAGATGCTCAAGCGGGACGACATCGACCTCGTCTACATCGCCACGCCCTGGGAGTTCCACTACCCGCAGGGCAAGGCCGCGCTGCTGGCCGGCAAGCACGTCATCGTCGAACTCCCCATCGCCACCCAGCTCGAGGAGCTGTGGGACCTGGTCGACACCTGCGAGCAGACCCGACGGCACCTGATGCTCGCCGAGAACTGCTCGTACGGCCGCAACGAGCTGGCCATGCTCAAGATGGCGCACGAAGGCGTGTTCGGCGACGTCACGAACGGCCACGGCGGTTACCTGCACGACCTGCGCGCCCTGCTGTTCTCCGACACGTACTACACGGACTCCTGGCGCCGCCTGTGGCACACCCGCAGCACCGCCTCCTTCTACTCGATGCACGGTCTCGCCCCGATCGCCGCGGCGATGGACATCAACCGCGGCGACCGGATGACCACGCTGCGCGCCACCGCGACCGCCCCGAAGGGCCTGGCCGACTACCGCGAGCGCTTCGTCCCCAAGGGCCACCCCTCGTGGAAGGAGACCTACATCAACGGCGACCTCGTCACCTGCATGATCGAGACCGCCAACGGCCGGACGATCCGCGCCGAGCACAATGTGAGCGAGCCCCGCCCGTACAGCCGGATCAACAGCCTCGCCGGCAGCCGCGGCCTCTTCGAGGACTACGCCGGAGACTCCTCCACCGGTGCTCGGATCTACTTCGAGCCCGACCACGGCGACGACGCCTGGCGGGACTTCGAGTCGTACCGCAAGGAGTTCGACCACTGGCTCTGGAAGAAGATCGGCGACGACGCCGCGAACAACGGCGGCCACGGTGGCATGGACTACGTCATGCAGTGGCGCACCGTGCAGCTGATGCGGGCCGGCCTCGTGCCCGACATCGACGTGTACGACTCGGCGGCCTGGTGCGCGTCGGTGCCGCTGAGCGTCATGTCCCTGGAGAAGGACGGCAAGCCCGTAGCAATCCCGGACTTCACCCGGGGCGCGTGGGTGAACCTCCGTCTCGGCCTCGACTCGCGCATGATCGAGATGCCGCCCGTGTGACTCCGGCCCACGTCCAGCCCTGCCCCCTGAACCCTGGCCGAGCACTGCCCGAACCGTAAGAGAAGGAGCGAGCATTCATGTCCGTACATGTGACCGCAGCCCGAAGAGCCGCGGCGGCCCTGGCGGTGGCGGCGGCGGCGTTCACCTCCACCCCCGCGAGCGCCGCGCCGCAGGCCGCGGCCGCGTCCGAGACGCGCACCCAGGTGACGATCGCCCCCATCGACCTGAACGGCCCTGCCATCTCGGAGGTGAAGGTCACCGTCACCAACGCGGGACCCGAGCGCCTGAGCCGGCTCAATGTCACCTTCAACGGCCCCGCCGGCTGGGCCGTGCAGCCCGCGGCGGTCAGCGTCGACGGAACGTACAGGCCAGGTGCCACGGCCACGGCGGAGTTCCGGATCCAGGTGCCCGAACAGCGCACGGGGTTCGTCATGCGCACGTTCACGGCCACCGCCACCTACAAGGGAGGCGACGGCCAGGGCACCGCCACCGGCACGCGGGTCGAACGCTCCGGCACCGCGCTGGCCCGCCTCTCCGACGCGTACAACAAGGTCGCCATCACCAACGAGAACGACACCAAGGCTGGCAACTACGACGGCGAGGGCAACAGCTTCTCCGCGCAGAAGCTCGCCGCGGTCGGGCTGACGCCCGGAGCGTCCGTCAGCGCCCTCGGCGCCCAGCTGACCTGGCCTGCCGCGGCCCCCGGCACCAAGAACAGCGTGTCGAGCACCGGACAGGCCGTGAAGCTCGCCGGCAAGGGCAGCAAGCTGGTCTTCCTCGGCTCCGGCGTCGGCTACGGGGCCGCCGGCACGGCGACGGTGATCTACGCGGACGGGTCGAGCACCACCGGGTCGATCGGCTTCCCCAACTGGTCGTTCCAGGAGGACACGGCACACGGCGCGACGCTTGTGAAGTCATCGGACGGCCGCAACCGTCCAGATGGGTACGGCAACGCGGGCATCGCCTACCGGGTCTTCGCCCACTCCATCGCCCTGGACCCGGCCAAGCAGGTCGAACTCGTGGTGCTCCCGGCCAATGCCAGCATCCACCTCTTCGACATCGCGTTGGCTCCGTAACACGCCCCGGACACCACGTGCGTCGGCCGGCGGAGGACACATCCTCCGCCGGTCGGCGCCCACGGCGGTGTCGAGCAATGGGAGCAGACTGCTCCCGGACCACCCCGCTCTTCGCTCATTAATCTCAGAGCATGATGAGCAGACGGGTCTTCGGCTTGAGCTTCCTATTCACCGAACGACTCTGTACGTATACCTCCAGCTTGGGGTTGTTCCCCGCCTTCACGGAAACGGTCCCCTGGACATCCGTACCGAACAAAAGGCTGCGTGCCGCGTCGCCGGTATAGGCGCGGTCGGTGTCTTTCTCGACCACGATGACTTCCTTGTTCTGCTGAACCTGAGCCCGAGCGCCCAGCTGGTAGTAACACGAACCACGTTCATACGTCACGCCCGGGTGCGAGTTGACGAAGGGGCGAATCTCGACCTCCTTGTCGACTTTCAGGAGCCGGTACTTGTCAGCCGGAATCGGTTCGAGGTTCGCCCGCACCTCGTCAACCGATATGTCCTGACCGACGGCGAACAGGTTCTTCGTGCCGCGGACCCCCTGCTCTCGCCCGCGGAGAAAGCTGGTGGCGGCAGCGCGCACGGTGCCGATCGCCTCCTCGACGCCCTTCTGGGAGTCCGCATCCCAGATGGCGATGTTCCCGGCCGGGAAACCGTAGTTCTGGGCGGTGCGCTTGGCCAGGGAGTTCGGAACGAGGATCGCGGAAGTCCAATGGCCCGGAAGCCCGCCCATCTTCGCCGTGATCTTGTCGAGCCAGGGGCCAAGGATGGCCATGTCGCCGTCGTGCCGCCTGTCGCCACCGGAGGCGTTCTCCTCACCGTCCGTCACGACGATCTGGAGGAAACTGTGCTCGCCGTATTCCTCCCAAATATGGCCCAGGTCGTCCAGGGACTTCAGAGAAGCCTCGATGAGGGCCGTAGCGCCATTGTTGACCTGGTACAGCCCCCGCATGGACGGGAGATGCTTCACGTCCATGTCCCAGACCAGGTTCTCCACCTTGTGGTCGAAGGAGTAGAGACTGATCCGAGTCTCGTGCCCCAGGCTGTCCGACTCGGCCTTCAACCCCGCCACAAACTCGTCCACAACTCGAATGAGTTGGCTCTGGTGCGGACGCATTGAACCCGAACAGTCCACTACCAGCGCGACGTGATTCACCTTGTGCTGGATCTTGTTTGCGGACATGCCTGTGCTCCCCCTCCGAAGCTCCCCGAGTGATGTCTTCACTTTATGGGGAGGCACTGACAACGGCGTTTGACGCCCAATCACCGGCCTGCACCCAGGTCCTGCCCTGTCGATCTTCGTGGATCAGCCCGGGGCGCCTGACGCGGCGCGTCGCAAGGCGGAGGATCGTCCGCGTACTGGACGTACGGGGGCGACTCGTGCCTCCACCCCAGAACCGCCGTCCGCTGGTCAGGGTTCGCCAAGACCTCCTGGGCCGACTACCTCGCCGCCAGAGCCCACGGCATGCGGAAGCATCCGGGCAAGGACGTCCAGGACGGAGTCGCCCGTCTCCTTTCAAGCAGAAACACGCAGGACAACTGCCACCGACTCCGAGACCATCAGTCAATGACCACAGAACCGCATCTGCTGTCCCTCCGCATCGTCGTGCCACCGCTGGGAAGTCGACACGGCGCCGTGGAATGCCGGCCGATCATCAACGGACGGGACATCCTGGCCGACGTGTTCGATGAGGGCCCGGCATATGACCCTGAGTATCTGTTGGGGCCGGATGCGTCGCTTCACGCGACAGACATCCCCCGGGAGGTTCGCCTTGCCGTGGCCGAGTGCACGGAAGGATGCTGTGGCGCTGTCTACGTGACCATCAGACGCGAAGGGCACCACGTGATCTGGAGCGGCTGGCGCAACCCGGATCAAGACGATGTCGATCTCCCAGAGTTTCGATTCGACGTCAACCAGTACGAAGCGGAGGTCCGCCGGGCTTCGACGGACCACAGCTGGGAGTGGCCGGCCCGAACAGTCGCCAGGCTTCTGGACGAAAGGCTCCGGGAGCATGTCAGCCGGCTGACGACCTGGGAATGCGAACTTGGAGCCGTCTCAGCCTGGCACTGGGAACCTGACCAGATCAACGTCTTCCTGTTCCATCCCTGCCATCCCGCGATCACGGAAGACCGCCCCTGGCTTCAGTTCAGAATGACCCTTCCGATCTCCGGAGACGACCCGGCTGACCAAGTAGAGCGCCTTGAGGCGCGCCTGACGGCCGAGGACCCCCGCGAGGTTGCCGAAGTTTGCGGCGGTTCGGCAGAGTTCGCTGATCAGCTCGGCTACCCCTGGCCGGACCCCCGACGACGCGCATGAAGCGCGGTTGAGGCGAGGAATACGACACGCCAGGAACAAGACCGGTCGGCATATGTGAGGCGGCCGGGTTCGGCGGGAAGGTCGTGGCCGGCACCCCGCGCGACTCGCTTTACGTGCTGGACGTGCTCTACGAGCGCGACGGCGGCAAGCGCCCGAAGATGATCGTCACGGATACCGCGTCGTACCCCGACATCGTGTTCGGGCGCTTGCCGCGGGACGGTGACCCCCCGTGTGGCGAACAGCACCAGTCGACTCGCGAAGCTGCCACGTTCGCGGCCACTCAGTCGAGACAGAACTCGTTGCCCTCGATGTCCTGCATCACGATGCACGACTCATTGACGCCATCGGCACGCAGTAGCCGCACCCGCACCGCGCCGAGCGCGACCAGTCGTGCGCACTCGGCCTCGAGTGTGGCGAGGCGCTCCTCACCCACGAGCCCGGTGCCGACCCGCACGTCAAGATGCAACCGATTCTTGACGACCTTGCCTTCGGGAACGCGCTGGAAGTACATACGCGGGCCCACGCCTGAGGGATCCATGCAGACAAACGCTGAACCCTGACGCTCAGGCGGCAGCGAGCGATTGAAATCGTCCCAACCGGCAAACCCCTCCGGCGGCGGCGGTACGACGTACCCCAACACCTCGCACCAGAAACGAGCGACGCGCTCAGGTTCTGCGCAGTCGAAGGTGACTTGGAACTGCTTGATCGACGTCATCGGTCCATCGTAGAGGCGAGGTTCTTCGTCGTCTCCACGGGACCGTCCACGGCACCATGTTGTGGCGCATGCGGCCGAACTCCTGGCGAGGAGTTGGACCTTGAGCCGCGGGATGGCGATCCTGAAGTGTCCCCACTGGGGGAGGTCCTGGCGGACTTCGGGAACGTCGCATGCGCGCAGGTGAGTTGTAGCCACGCCCCAGTTTGGCGAAGCTGGTACGCCGCCCCGGTTGCCCGGGGGAACGGTTTACGGGCCGCCCTGCAGTTGATCTCGACCGCGGGCGGGGACACGACGAAGGCCGCGCGAGCTATCCAGGGTGAAGCTCAGTCAAGCCCGCGCGGCCATGTGCCGGCTCAGTCGCGAGGCGGACCGTTAGTGCCGGTTTCGTTCCGATGTTCCTCAAGCCGCGTCAACCATGCTCCTCAGTAGGCGCTTTGGTCGTGCGGCAGGCAGCCGACGCGGGCTGCCTCCTTCTCGCGGACGCGACGCGCCTTCGCGGTGATGCGCTCCAACCCATTGCGTTCAATACCCCTCGGGGGTATGTTTCTGGCGTTCACGGATACCCCCCTGGAGTATTTGAGGTGAGTGAGATGTCCGCAATATCGCCGCAGCCGTCCCCGCGCAGATGGTGGGGGCTGGCGCTGATCGCCATGGCGCAGTTCATGGTGATCATGGATACGTCCATCATCGGAGTGGCCCTGCCCGAGATGCAGACTGATCTGGGGTTCACCCAGGGCAATCTGTCCTGGGTGTTCAACGCCTACGTCGTCGCGTTCGGCGGACTGCTGCTGCTGGGTGGCCGCCTGTCGGATCTCCTGGGCGCCAAGCGGGTATTCAGCGCCGGCTGGGCGGTGTTGGCCATCGGATCGCTGATGGCAGGGCTCGCGAACGAGGTGTGGATCGAGCTGGCCGGGCGCGCCGTACAGGGCGCCGGCTCGGCGCTGATCGCACCCTCCGCACTGACCTTGCTGATGATGCTGTTCGGATCCAGCCCGAAGGAGCTGACCAAGGCGTTCGCCCTCTACGGCGCGGCCGCGCCGGCCGGCGGCACGGCAGGCGTCTTCCTGGGCGGCGTCATCACCCAGTACACGAACTGGCCGTGGGTCTTCTACCTCAACATCCCCGTTGCCGTGCTCGCCCTGGTGGCGACTTCGGGCCTGATGCCCTCCGCCCCACCCGCGCGCGGTTCGATCGACATTCTCGGCGCGCTCACCGTCACCGCCGGCCTCGGCACCATCGTCTACGCGGTGGTCCGTGCCCCCGAGGTCGGCTGGGCAGCAGGCGAGACCTGGCTGATGATGACCACAGGAATCGCCCTGACCGGGCTGTTCGTCGCTCGTCAGGCCAAGAGCCGTGCGCCCTTGATGCGGCTGAGCATCCTGCGCACGCCCAACCTCGCGGGCGCCAACCTCGCGCAGCTGCTGCTGGCCGGGGCGTGGATCCCGATGTGGTTCTTCCTCAACCTCTACCTCCAGCAGGTTCTCGACTTGGGCGCCTTCGCCTCCGGAGCCGCCCTGCTGCCGATGACCGGCACGGTGATGCTGATGATGATTGTGTTCGCGCCCCGGTTCATGAACCGCTTCGGGCCACGCACGATGATCGTCTCCGGCATGGTGGCGCTCGCCGCCGGCATGCTGTGGCTGTCCTTCGTCCGCCCCGACGGCTCCTACGCGGTCGACGTGCTGCCCGCCTCACTGCTCGCCGCTGTCGGCATGTCGCTCGCCTTCATCCCCTCCCTCGGCACGGCCATCTCCAGCGCCCGCCCGGAAGAGGGCGGCCTGGCCTCCGGCATCGTCAACACCAGCTACCAGATCGGCTCCGCCCTCGGCCTGGCCGCGATGACCGCCATCGCCGCCTCCCAGGGTGCCGACCAGCTCGGCAACGCATCCGCCCTGACGGACGGATTCTCCGCAGCCTTCCTCGGTGCCTCCGCCATCGCCGCCGCCGGAGCCGCCCTCGCCCTCACAACGCTGCGCGCCAAGCAGCCGGCCGCGCAGCCCGAGCCGGAAACATCCCCCGTCGCCTGACCACCAGCCGCCGCTCTCACCGCACACGCGATCGGCCGCGAATCCTGCAGGGTTCGCGGCCGATTCACTGGCACACGCGCAGGTCCGCCTGGCACACCATTCCGGGGCGGCCCCGGCGGCGGTCCCTGCGGATCACGCAGCCGGAGCGGCACCAGGACCTTTTTCCCGGATCGGGCCGGGCTCCCCGATCGGGCTCGATCCTCAAGAAATGCCCTAGTCGCCGGGGGCGCGGAACGGGCTGTCGGACGGTCATGGAAAGCTGTGCGAACGCCGTGATCCAACGGCTGCTTGCCACCCCCCGAGCCACCCCCCGTGACACCCCGAGGGATACGACGTGAGATCGCACCGAAAAATTTGGACCACGGCTGCCGTCACGACGGCAGCCGTGGCAGGTTTCGTGGTGTTCCAGAACGTGACCGGCGACTCCGCAGACAACAGTGACAGCAAGGCCGGTCCGGTCAGGACCGACGTACGGAAGACGGCGCTGAAGGTGGCCGCGGACGGCAGTTCCGCGTCGCTCGGCCGACGGGACACCGCACCGTTCAGCATGCTGGGGGTCACCTGGACCGACCCGGCGGCGAAGGTGACGGGAGCGGTCGAGGTACGGACCAGGTCGGCCGCGAACGGCACCTGGACCTCCTGGACGCCGCTGGAGACCGACATCGACGGCCGTATGGAGGCGGGTCCCGGCGTCCGCGGGTCCACCGAACCGCGGTGGGTCGGCCCGTCCAACGGTGTCGAGGTACGCGTCACCGCGGGCGGCAAGGTCTCCGCGAAGCTGCCCGCCGGGCTGCGGCTGGACACCGTCGACCCCGGCAAGGACTCGTCGCTGCACGCGGCCCCGGCCGCCTTCGCCGCCGAGACCGACGCCCCCACCGACGCCCCGTCGCCGTCCGACTCCCCCGCGGCCGACCCGACGGCCGCCTCGGAACCGACCCCCACGGCCACGGAGTCCGACACCGCCCCGGCATCCGAGACGCCGTCCGCGACACCGTCCGCGACGGCAACGAACAGCCCCTCGCCCACGGCGAGCGCCAGCTCCTCGCCGACCGCGAGCACCTCGCCGTCCGCGTCGCTGCCGCCCGCGCCGCCGTCGACCGTGCCCAAGCCGCCCATCACCTCGCGTGCGGGCTGGGGTGCCGACGAGTCGATCAGCCCGGAGGCGCCGGAGTACAACCCCACGCTCAAGGCCGTCTTCGTCCACCACACCGCCGGGACCAACACCTACTCGTGCGCCGACTCCGCGGCCATCGTGCGCAGCGTGTACGCGTACCACGTCAAGAGCAACGGCTGGAAGGACATCGGCTACAACTTCCTGGTCGACAAGTGCGGGACGATCTTCGAGGGCCGCAAGGGCGGCGTGGACCGGCCGGTCCTCGGCTCACACACCTACGGCTTCAACCGTGAGTCGACCGGTATCTCCGTCCTCGGCAACTACACGACCACGGCCGCTCCGAGCGCGGTGACCACCTCGGTGGCCCGGATCGCCGCGTGGAAGCTCGGCCAGTACAAGGGCGACCCGGCGGGCAGCACCATGCTCACCGCGGGCGCCACCCAGTCCAACTACTTCAAGAAGGCCTTCACCGCCGGTACGCAGTACTCCTTCAAGCAGATCTCCGGCCACCGCGACGGCTACAACAGCGAGTGCCCCGGCAACATGCTGTACGGGCAGCTGCCCGCGATCCGCAGCCTCGCCGCGGGCCCCGTCACCGGACTGGCCATCAAGTCGGTGACCGGCGCCACGCTCTCCGGGACGTCGTACTACACCAAGTCCGCGATCACGGTCGGCTGGTCGGCGAGCACGCCGAGCGCCTTCATCTCCAAGTACGAGCTGCTGGTCGACGGCAAGAGCGTCGCCACCGCCGCGGGCACCGCCACTTCGGCGAAGGCCACCCTCGGCGTCGGCACGCACTCGGTCCAGGTCCGTGCCACCCACCAGTCGGGGAAGACGTCCCTGTCCGCTGCGGCGACCGTGGTCGCCGACCAGACGGCGCCGAGCTTCACCACCAAGCCGAGCCTCGAGCTGCGCACCGGCACGGTGAACACCACCGCCGTCCCGCTCACCCTGAAGTGGAAGGCGACCGACACCGCGTCGCTCAAGGAGGTCCGGCTGACCGCCCCGGTCGCCAAGACCTACGGCCCGACCACCACGAGCGCCTCGCACACCGCGAAGTCCGGCGTGGCGACCACCTGGTCCATGAGCGCGTACGACTTCGCGGGCAACACCGCGGCCGCCTCCGTCTCCGGCACCCCGGTCATCCTCCAGGAGACCTCGGCCACGAAGACCGGCACCTGGACGACCAAGTCCTCGTCCTCGTACCTGGGCGGCAAGTCGTACTCCAGCACTGCCAAGGGCGCGAGCCTGAGCTGGACGTTCACCGGCCGCTCGGCCGCCTGGGTGGTCTCGCGCGCCGCCACGTCCGGCCAGGCGTACGTGTATGTCGACGGTACGAAGGTGGCCACGGTCGACCTGAAGTCGTCCACCACCAAGTACCGCGACGCCCTGTGGACGAAGAGCTGGTCCACCAGCGCCAAGCACACCGTCAAGATCGTCGTCGTCGCCACCTCGGGCCGTCCGGCGGTCACCACGGACGGCCTCGTCTACCTCAAGTAGCCGCTGCGGTCCGCTGACGGACGTACCCGCATGACCTGAGCCCGGCTCTGCGCACCTGTGTCGCAGAGCCGGGCTCAGGCGTCCGGCCGGCCCCGTCGCCTACCAGGCGAAGGCCTCCGGCGACGGACCCGGGCCCGGGAAGATCTCGTCCAGGGACGCGAGCACCTCGTCCGACAGCTCGAGGTCCACCGCGCGCACCGCCGAGTCCAGCTGCTCCCGGGTGCGCGGGCCGGAGATCGGTCCGGTCACACCCGGGCGGGTCAGCAGCCAGGCCAGCCCCACCTCGCCGGGCTCCAGGCCGTGCTTGTCGAGCAGGTCCTCGTACGCCTGGATCTGCGCCCGCACCGTGGTGTTGGCGAGCGCGTCCGCCGACCGGCCGGACGTCGAACGTGCCGCGCCTCCCTCGCGCTCCTTGCGGATCACACCGCCGAGGAGTCCGCCGTGCAGCGGGGACCACGGGATGACACCGAGTCCGTACTCCTGCGCGGCCGGGATGACCTCCATCTCGGCGCGGCGCTCGGCGAGGTTGTAGAGGCACTGCTCGCTGACCAGCCCGTACGAACCGAGGCGCCTGGTGGTCTCGTTGGTCTGGGCGATCTTCCAGCCGGCGAAGTTGGACGAACCGGCGTAGAGGATCTTGCCCTGCTGGATCAGCACGTCGATGGCCTGCCAGATCTCCTCGACCGGGGTGGAGCGGTCGATGTGGTGGAACTGGTACAGGTCGATGTGGTCGGTCTGCAGGCGCTTGAGGCTGGCGTCGACGGCCCGCCGGATGTTGAGGGCGGAGAGCTTGTGGTGGTTGGGCCAGGCGTCGCCGTCCGCGGCCATGTTCCCGTACACCTTGGTGGCGAGAACGACCTTGTCGCGGCGGCCGCCACCCTGGGCGAACCAGGTGCCGATAATTTCCTCGGTACGGCCCTTGTTCTCGCCCCAGCCGTAGACATTGGCAGTACCCAAAGATTCACTTTGACGCCATGATCCTGAACACGTAACGTAATCCCCCGCTTACCGCAGGGGAGAGGGAGAGCGAGCATGGCGAGAGTTCTGGGTGTGGTTCGCCTGTCGAGGGTGTCGGACGAGACCACATCGCCGGAGCGTCAGCGTCGGTCCATCCAGCGATGGGCCGATCAGGAGGGGCACGTCGTCGCGGGGTGGGTCGAGGACATCGACGTGTCCGGCGGGGTCGAGCCGTGGAAGCGCCCGGAGTTCGGCAAGTGGCTTCCGTCGACCATCGGGAAGGAGACCAGTGCGATCGAGCATCGGATCGCGATGGAGGAATCACGCGCCGATGAGTACGACATCATCTGCGCGCTGAAGATCGACCGCCTCTCGCGGCGTGTGCTCCACGTGCACACCCTCCTGGAGTGGTGCGAGAAGAACGGCAAGGAGGTCGCCACTGTCGAGGACGGAATCAACCTCAACACGCAGATGGGGAAGCTCCTCCTCAGCCTGATCGCGTCCTTCGCGGAAGGGGAGCTCGAAGCGATCAAGGCGCGGGCCAAATCCTCGTACAACCACCTGGTCAAGGAGGGCCGCTGGCGCGGCGGTCGCACGCCGTACGGCTACCGCGAGGAGAAGCAGGAGACGGGTGACGGATGGAAACTTGTCCCTGACGACTACGGGACCGACACGGCCGGGACGCTCCGCGAGATTGTTGGTCGCCTCATCGCGGGCGAGTCGGCGAACAGTATCGCGCAGTGCCTCAACGAGGACGTATCGAAGACTCCGACGTCTCTCGACGCCCAGATGATCCGAGCAGGCAAGACCCCGAAGGGCAGCCGCTGGACTGCGGCGAACACGGCGAAGGTCGTGCGCTCCCGCTGCATCCTGGGGCAAATGGAGGTGTCCGAGGAGGTCATGGCCGACGGGAAGAAGACGACACGACGCCGCGTCGTCCGGGACGCAGACGGCCAGCCGCTTCAGCGCGCGGAGCCACTCATCACGCAGGAGGAGTGGGAGCTGGCCAACAAGAAGCTGGACGAGAACACCAGTAAGCGCAACGGCAACCGCAAGGGCGGCTCACCCTTGCTCCGGGTCGCGTTCTGCACGTGCGGGGAGCCCGCGTACCGCGGCCCCGGCCGCAGCTGGCCCTACTACCGGTGTGCCTCGCGGACCACTCACAAGCCGTGTCCGACCGGAAGCAAGGGCATCGCGGCGCACACACTGGAGGACGCTGTGGAGAAGGCGTTCCTCCTCGCCGCCGGGGACGTCGAGATCGTCCGGAAGGTCTTCCGCCCGGGAGTGGACTACACGCGCGACATCGAGGAAGTGAACCGTGCCCTGGCGGATCTGCGAGAGGACCGCGAGGCAGGCCTCTACTCAAGCGAGCTGGGCAAGCAGGAGTACCGCGAGACGTACAAGCGGCTGGACGCGCGACGTGAGCAGCTCATCGCCCAGCCCACGCGACCGGACACCTGGGAAGAGATCCCTACAGGGGAGACGTACCGCGAACGGTGGAGCAAGCTCCCGACCCAGCATGAGAAGGGCAAGGAGCTTCGCGCCGCAGGGGTCAAGGCCGTCATCCACGCCGAGCCGCTCCGGGGGATGACCGTCGCGCAACTCATGTCCGCCGAAGGCCATGACGGGATGTGGCAGCACCCCGTCGGACGGGTTCAGGTTCTGATCCCGATGGACTTCAAACAGCGTGTACGCAACATGGCGGCGGTCCGCAGCGAAGACTGACGAGGGGCGAGAGGGAGTGAGGGGGCCCTGTGCCGGGGCCCTCTCGGCCTTTGTAAGCTGCCTGCCAGGTCGTCGCCGTCGCTCCCGACCGCACGAGACCGAGTCCGGGCATTACGCCTCGGGCGCCACCTGTGATGAGAGACCGCGCCGTCCGGCGCCGGTCCACCCCCGCGAAGAAAGGGAGGCACATGTCCCGCCGTCCGGCGGGGGCTACCGGCGCATCCGTGCGCCTCACAGGAAGGGGTCCGACAAACCGTGGGAGCCATCACCACCAAGGGGCGCAAGCTCCACCAGATCGAGCACGTCCCGTACGAGAAGGCGTTCCTCATTGGCGACCTGCTCACCAGCAACATCACCATGCTCGCCGGCGAGCCCAAGGCCGGGAAGACGAACTTCGCCGCTGGGATGTCCGCCGCTCTCCTGAACGGAGCGGACGAGTTCCTCGGCCTGCCTGTGCTGCGCCCCTGCCGCCACATCGTCTTCGGCCTCACCGACGACGGCGCCGAGGGAGAACTCCGCGAGCGCCTTCACGGGGCAATCCCGAGGGACTCCGTCACCGTCTTCCCCGTGGAGGACACCAGTCAGCCCGGCTACTGGCAGGGCGTCCACGACGACCTCGTGGCACTGGGCGCCGATCTCTTCGTCCTCGACAACGTGCTCGGCGCCCTCGGCGACGGCGAGGACGTCGCCTCCTCCGTAACGGCTCGCAACACCATCGACAAGCTCAAGTCCGTCAGCAAGTCCGGCATCCCTGTCCTTGCCGTCACCCACACTCCGAAGGGCAACGGCGAGGGGCTGACCACAGCTTCCGCCCCCATCGGCGGGCGAGCAATGGCCGGAGGTGTCCGCGGCGTCATCGTCCTGCGGAAGTCCAAGAAGGGCCGCAGCATCCAGACCGCGATCAACCGGGCCCGGAGCGACCTCGACATCGCGGTCACCATGAGGACGGCGAGCAACGGCTCGGAGATCCCCATCTGGGAGCGAGTGGAATCGGGACTCAAGGTCGTCAGCCTGCCCAAGGCGAAGACCTGGGACGAAGACCTCATCGCACGGATCATCGAGGAACAGCCGGAAGAGGAGTCGGCGCTCGCGTTGTCGAAGCGCTACGCGCCCGTCGTCGACAGGAAGGCCGAGACCGTACGGCCGAAGCTCAGGGACCGGCTGGAGCGTGTCGACGGGCGCTGGGTCCGAAAGCCTGCCGACATGGCCTGAGCGCTGGTGGTGGTGACGGCTCCCCCTTACGGGAAGTGTCACCACCACCAGCTACCTCGCTCCGCTCGGCAAGCCTCGCTCCTCACTTCACTTACGTAAGTACGTCAGCCGTCTGAACTCTGGCGGCCTGCGGCCGACCAGCACGCAGATCGCTGGCGAACTGCGAAGCCAGAAGCCGTGCAGCGGCGAAGAGGTAAGCAGCAGGGGCGGCCGGGAGGCCGCCACATTCGGAAGACGCCTGACAGGTGTGTGACCCCTTTCGGGGCCGACAGAGCATGTGCATCTCGACAGTAAACGGCTGTGGGGCGCGACAGCGGCCCTCGGGGCATGACCCCTGACCCGCCGTCGCTGACCGCGACAGCGCTCGCGCTGAACGAGGATGTGCTACGCGATGCCCATGCCTGAGTCACCGCTGGCAGCGCCTGCGACGGAAGGGAAGGGGCACTGGACCGCTGCGACGACGGCGGCCCGGCGGGCCGCCAAAGATGCGTCGCGGACGTGATCGGCCGCAGCCTCCAGCAGGTCGAGCTGTCCGGCCCACGCCTGGGCGACGCCGAGGAGCCGCCAGCTCCCGACAGCCCACTCGCTCGCGTCCTCGCGTTCGCCGCTGAGCACGGCGAGGACGCGGTGACCGAGGAGCGCATCGAGCTGGCCAAGCAGGGCCGGCTGTAGCTTCTGCCTCTCGCCTTGCCGTAGGAGAGGGTGATCCCCCTCCTACTCGAACGAGGCAGCAGGGTACGGGAGTTGAGACCGTGAGCGCGTTGCTCAGAGTGCCGCCTGCGCCGTACCGTGACCGCGTGGCAACCTTCAACCAGCACAACCAGACTGTCGGCGTTCAGCACAACGCTGAGAACATGATCGTTGGATCGTCGGCCTCGATGGCCGACATTGCTGCTGGGCTGGAAAACGTCCTGGCGCAAGCTCACCAGACGGATCCGCCCCTGCCTCCCGAGGTGCAGGCGGAGCTGGAAGCCGCGCGTAATGCAGCAGCGTCCGGCGACACCGCTGAGACGGGAGGACGGCTGCGGCGAGTGCTTGAGATGGGCAGCCTGGCCACGGGCATCGGGAGTCAGATCGCCGCAATGCTTGGGGCGCTCAGTGGATGAAAGCAGCTTCGACCAGCAGGGGCAGCACGTAGGACTTCAGTTCAACGCCGATCGCCAGACAATTGAAGAGACGGTATTCGGCGACAAGTACTCGATCACCGTTGACCACCAGGCGGACTCTCCACGTCAACGCGCCGCGAGCGAGATGTACGTGAACATGGCGCGACTCTCCGAGACTGTCAAGCAGGTCTGGAGCCACGTAGTGGAAAGGGGGAATGCCCCCGGTGACACAGATGAGCTTCAACGACTGCGGCACGACACGCTGACGTACCTTGACCAGCTCACGGTTCAGCTCCTCCGATTTCGCGCCGCAGTGCCGTCATGGAAGGAGGAGAGTGGGCCCAAATTTCTGCACGATGAATTCATCGAAGCAATGAATGAGGTCATGAGGCTGGCGGCCAGATGGAGCGGCGAGATTCACCAAACCCCAAGAGATGCGCTTACAGCAGAGATCTGGCCTGAAGTCGAGGGCGCAGTAATGCACATGGAGGCCATGTTGAGGATGTTCCTGCACAGAGTTGTGAGAGCTTGATCAACCCTGAAACCGTGGCGCGACCTCGGCCGGTAAGACTCGGCGGTCGGGCAAAGACCCTTCCGGGGGTCATACCCCCCACCCCCTTCCACCATCTTCAAGGCTGGCCCGTGCCGCGGCCGACGAATGGCTGTGCGCCCGCGCGAGCGGCTGGCAGGCTGCGCTACCAGCGGGCCCGCGAGATCGCAGCGACGCACAGGCAGACGGCATACGTCGGTTACCGCCGCGACCGACAGGGCGCAGCGCGTGATCAGAAACGAGCGTCTCAGAAACCAAGGTTTGCGAGACGAGGTATCAGGCATCCCAGAAGGGAGCCCAGTGCTGTTCAAAACCCGTCTCGAAACACCCGCCTCAGGCTTGACGTATTGAGACGAGTTTTGAGACGGTCTCGGCTGTGACGACGAACATGAACACTGGCCAGCTCGTCGGGTACGCCCGCGTCTCCACCGGCGACCAAGAGGCGCAGCTCCAGCGCGACGCGCTCGCCGACGCAGGCTGCGCCCGCATCTTCGAGGACAAGGCGAGCGGCAAGAACAGCGATCGGCCGGAGTTGCACGCAGCACTCGACTACGTCCGTGCCGGCGACACCCTGTGCGTGTGGAAGCTGGACCGCTTCGCTCGGTCGCTCATCGACCTCGTGTCCATGGTCGACACCCTTCGAGAGCGGGACATCGGCTTCAAGGTGCTCACGGGTGCACTGGCCGACATCGACCCCGGCACGGCCGACGGCCGCCTCATGCTCCAGGTCGTCGGAGCGATGGCCGAGTTCGAGCGCAGCCTCATCAAGGAGCGCACCCGCGCCGGGCTGGACGCGGCCAGGGCGCAGGGGCGTACCGGTGGACGGCCCGCTGCCATGAACGACGACATGCTCACGGTCGCCCGCGCCAGACGGGCCAAGGGCGAGAGCGTCAACGCCATCGCCAGGGCCCTGGGCGTCTCACGCGCCACGCTGTACCGGCACATCGGCGAGGGCGCCTGAGGCAGGCGTACCCGCCGCCCGCCGGACGTCTTGCGTGGAGTGGACTCGAAGGGGTTCGCTTGGCGTCCATGGAATACACGCAGCTGGGACGTACCGGACTCAAGGTCAGTCGCATCGTGCTCGGCACGATGAACTTCGGGCCTCAGACGGATGAAGCCACCAGCCACACCATCATGGATGCGGCGCTCGATGCGGGGCTGAATTTCGTTGACACTGCAAATGTGTACGGGTGGGGCGAGAACAAGGGGCGCACCGAGGAGATCGTCGGTACCTGGTTCGCCAAGGGCGGCGGGCGTCGTGACAAGGCGGTCCTGGCCACCAAGGTCTACGGGAACATGGGCGCCGACGGACCGGCCTGGCCCAACCATGACCGGCTCAGCGCCGTGAACATCCGCCGCGCCGTGGACGCTTCCCTCAAGCGGCTCCAGACCGACTACATCGACGTCTACCAGTTCCATCACATCGACCGGTCGACGCCGTTCGAGGAGATCTGGCAGGCGATCGACGTCCTGATCCAACAAGGGAAGATCCTGTACGCCGGTTCCTCGAACTTCCCCGGTTACAAGATCGCCCAGGCAAACGAGATCGCGAAGACACACGGCCGGGTCGGGCTCGTCAGCGAGCAGTGCCTGTACAACCTCGCCGAGCGCCGCGCCGAGATGGAGGTCATCCCTGCCGCGCAGGACTACGGCCTCGGCGTCATCCCGTGGTCGCCGCTGCATGGCGGGCTGCTCGGCGGAGTCCTCAAGAAGGAGGCCACGGAGGGGCGCCGGGCGAGCGGACGGGCCGCCGACGCCCTCAAGGACGCCCGCACGCGCGAGCAGATCCAGGCGTACGAGAACCTGCTCGACAAGCACGGCATCGAACCGGGCGAGGCCGCCCTGGCCTGGCTGCTCACCCGTCCCGGCGTGACAGGACCGATCGTCGGCCCGCGCACGCAGGAACAGCTTGATTCGGCGCTGCGCGCCCTCGACCTGGACCTGGGCGCGGAGCTTCTTGCGGCTCTCGACGAGATCTTCCCGGGGCCGGGGCCGTCCCCCGAGGCTTTCGCATGGTGAAGTAACAAATCTGCATGTGGACCGCTGCCTCCTGCTCTGCGTGCAGGGCGAGTTGGGGGTGGCGGTCTGCGCTCTCCGTGGTCCCGCATGCGCGCTGGCGACACGCTACGATGCAGTTCGGCGTCAAAATTGCCGGTTGGCGGTGTCGAAGAAGTTGACACCTGCGTCCAGCGCAGCGTCCATGATGGCGTGACTGTCGGCTTCGTTGGTCTGCGGACCGAAATTCATGGTGCCAAGGACAAGTCGGCTGACCTCGAGTCCGGTGCGTCCGAGCTGCGTGTACTTCATGGGCACCCAGCCAACGCCTTCGAGTCCGCTCAAGGCAAGTGGCCGGCGGACGGTCTCAGCGGGTCTCGAGGTCCTTCAATGTCGTTGCCAGCCAGCTCAGTTCCGCCTCGCTCGTCGCGCGGTCCGCCTGCTCGGCGGCCCCCGGGAGATGGCTGCGGAAGGCGAGCACGGTGAACCAGCGGTTCTCGTCGCTGATGTCCACCGCGTCGGCCTCGCGCAGCCAGCGGCGCAGCTCCTCGCGCCCGGGGTGCGGGTCGTGCCGGTCCCGGAGGCGGGCACAACATCACGCTGGACAACCCCGAGGCGTTCGCGAGGGAGACCGCCCGGGGGCTGGGGCTCGCCTGACGGGAGCCGGCGCCGCAGGCTCTCAGCCGCCGAGCGCGGCTGCCACGGCGACGACGGCGAACATCAGCACGAGCACGGCCGCCATGATGCGGTTTCTGGTCTTCGGGTCCACCCGTCGAGCGTAACCGCACCGCTCAGTGTCCCAGCGACCAGGATGCGACCACCTCGTACCGCGGCTGCTCCCCCGGCACACCGGAGACCGGCAGATTGCTGCGTACGAGAGCGACCTCGCCGACCTCCCACGGTGTGCCCTCGAAGGTGTCCAGGGCCTCCAGATAGGGGCGCAGGTCCGCCTCGGCGCGGCTGCGGGCGAGGGTGAGGTGCGGGGTGTAACGGCGGTGCTCGTCCATCGGCACGCCGGCGCGGCGGGCGGCGGCGTCGGCGCGCTCGGCGAGGAGCCTCAGCGTGTCGAGGCCGCCCGCGGCCCCGGCCCACAGCACATGGCCGTCGAACCGGCCGCCGCGGTGGATGCGCAGCGGGAACCGCTCGGTGTGACTGGCGGCGCGCGTCAGCCGCTCGTGCAGATCGGGCAGCAGCGCGTCGTCGACCACACCGAGGAAGGCGAGCGTGAAGTGCCATGCGTCGGTTCCGGTCCAGCGCAGGCCACCGGCGCCAGGAAGGGTGTGCAGCGGGGCGACGGCGCGGCGGAGCTCCGTGATGGCGGTGTCGGGCGGCAGGACGGCGACGAACAGTCTCATGCGGCTCATGAACCGAGTGTCGCACCGTAACGGCGTGTCCCGGTCACCGTGCGTATCGTTGTATGAGCGGCTGCCCCGCGCCCGTGCGGCAGCGGGGAGGAAGCGGCACGATGACCGTCGTGGACACCGACAGGATCGAGATGGCCGAAGAGCGCGACGAGCGCACTCTGGACTCCATGTTCGAGTGGCTCGAGAAGATGCCCGTCCCCGAGGGAATCAAGACCGAGATCGTCGGGGGAAACATCTTCATGTCGCTTCAGCGGAACACCCACTGGGACATCATTGCCGACATTTTCGAGCAACTGCGGGCCACGTATCCGCGCAGGCGCGTGAAGTCCGATGTGCGGGTCGACTTTCCTGGACACCTGAACGGGTTCGCGGCAGATGTGCTGGCGCTGAGGGAGGACGCCGCGAAGGACGGCAAAGGAAACTGGCTGTTCTCGGGTGTGGAGTTCGTGGCCGAGGTGATCTCGAAGGGCACCGCGATGAACGACTACGGACCGAAGAAGGACGCGTATGCGGCGGCGGGCGTTCCGGTGTACTTGATCGCCGACCCGTACAGCGGCGAGTGCCACGTTTTCCGGAATCCCACGAACGGCGTGTACGGATCGAAGCTGACCGTGCTTTTCGGCACAGACATCGACCTCACCGACACCTCCGCCGGTATCACCCTCCGAACCGACGAGTTCCCACGCGACTGACGTCCTCCGCACATGCAGCGGCCCCGACCGGCAGGTTCACCGGTCGGGGCCGTATCACGTCCGTGGCGGACCGGGCTCAGGCCGCCGTCGCCAGCTGCTCGCGCGGGACGAACCGCACATGCGGGTGGCCCGGCCGCAGGTCGACCTTGAGGCGCAGGCCGCCGACGCGGGCCAGCATGAAGCCGACGCCGAGCGCGGCCAGCAGCGAGAAAGCGCCGCCGACCGCCATGGCGGTCCGGACGCCGTACGCGTCGCTGATCCAGCCCACGACCGGGGCGCCCACCGGCGTACCCCCGACGAAGACCATCATGTACAGGCTCATCACCCGGCCGCGCACGGCCGGGTCGGCCGCCATCTGGACGCTCGTGTTCGCGCTGATGTTGGTCGTCAGGCCGATCATGCCGATCGGGACCAGCAGGATCGCGAAGAGCCAGACGGACGGCGACAGGGACGCGATGATCTCCAGGAGACCGAACGCGGTCCCCGCCGCCACCAGCATCCGCAGCCGCGAGGAGCGGCGGCGGGCGGCGAGCAAGGCGCCGGCCAGGGAGCCGGCGGCCATGAGGATGTTGAAGAACGAGTACATCCCGGCGCCGCCGTGGAAGATCTCGTCCGCGAAGGCGGTGAGCCAGATCGGGAAGTTGAAGCCGAACGTGCCGATGAAGCCGACGAGGACGATCGGCCAGATCAGCTCGGGGCGGCCGGAGACATAGCGCAGCCCCTCGCGCAGTTGCCCCTTGGCGCGCGGCACGACGACCGCCTTGTGCAGTTCGCTCGTACGCATCATCAGCAGACCGATGAGCGGGGCAATGAACGACAGACCGTTGAACATGAACGCCCAGCCGCTGCCGACGGTGGTGATCAGGACACCCGCGACGGCGGGGCCGATGAGCCGGGCGGACTGGAAGTTGGCCGAGTTCAGGCTGACCGCGTTGCGCAGCTGGGCCGGGCCGACCATCTCGGAGACGAACGACTGGCGGGCCGGGTTGTCGACGACCGTGACCATGCCGAGAAGGAAGGCGATCAGGTAGACGTGCCAGACCTGGACGACTCCGGAGAGCGTGAGGACGGCGAGGGCGATGCCGCAGAGGCCGAGCGCGGCCTGGGTGACGAGGAGGAGCTTGCGCTTCGGGAGCCGGTCGGCGATGACGCCGCCGTACAGGCCGAAGAGCAGCATGGGAAGGAACTGGAGGGCCGTGGTGATGCCGACGGCGGCGGCGGACCCGGTGAGGCTCAGGACGAGCCAGTCCTGCGTGATGCGGGACATCCAGGTACCGGTGTTGGAGATCACGGCGCCCGTGGCGAACAGGCGGTAGTTGCGGATCTTCAGCGACGAGAAGGTCCCGCCGGGCTTGCTCTCGTGGGTGGACGTCGGTGCGGGGGCGGAGTCTGCTCCGGATCCCGTACTCAAAGGGGTTCGCCTCCTCGGCGTGGACTTTTCACTGACTGACGAGGCAGTGACGGCGGTACCGGACCGTGGTCCGGTACCGCCGCTACAGGTGGGCGAGCTTCTCCAGTACGGGCGCGGCCTTGCGCAGCGTCTCCCACTCTTCCTCGTCCAGACCCTCGGCGAGAGCGGCCAGCCAGGCGTTCCGCTTGGAGCGGCTCTCCTCGAGCATGGCTTCGGCCTGCTCGGTCTGGCTGACCATCTTCTGACGACGGTCATCGGGGTGCGGTTCCAGTCTGACCAGCCCCTTGGCCTCCAGCAGCGCGACGATGCGGGTCATCGACGGAGGCTGCACGTGCTCCTTGCGGGCCAGCTCACCGGGGGTGGCGGAACCGCAGCGGGCGAGCGTGCCGAGCACCGACATCTCGGTGGGGCTCAGCGACTCGTCGACGCGCTGGTGCTTGAGGCGTCGGCCCAGCAGCATCACGGCGGAACGAAGGGAGTTCACGGCGGCCGCACTGTCGCCGTCGTGGATCAGGTCAGGCATGTTCATTAGGGTAACTCATTACCTTTTCTAAAGACCATTCGGCGGTACACGCACACCCGATCGCTCACCCGAACGAGTGAGTTGGATGCGGAAAGTGACGCCAAGCGACCTCGGAGGCCTAACCCTGCTTGCCATGGGATCGACAGTGCTCAGCCTGCGGCTTGACGGTGAGCTGCTCGACCGGCTCCGGCAGCACGCCGCCAAACGCGGAATGAGCGTCCAGGACTATGTGGTCCGGACGCTCATTCGGGACGACTTCGACGAACGCTTCAAGACGGCCGTCGACGAGACGCAGAAGTTCTACGGGGCGGAAGAGGTCACGTGAGGCCGAGAGACGGCATCGCGTAGTAGAAGACGAAGACCGCCGACACCAGGTACATGGCCACCGGCACCTCGCGCCAGCGCCCGGCCACCACCCGAAGCACGGAGAAGGCGATGAAGCCGACGCCGATGCCGTTGGTGATCGAGTAGGTGAACGGCATCATCATCATGGCCAGGAAGGCCGGGATGGCGAGCGTGTAGTCGCTCCAGTCGATGTCCCGCACCGAGCCCGCGATGATCAGGAAGCCGACGGCCAGCAGCGCCGGGGTGGCAGCCTGCGACGGGACCATGGTCGCCAGCGGCGTCAGGAACAGCGCCACTGTGAACAGCAGGCCGGTGACCACGCTCGCGAAGCCGGTGCGGGCGCCCTCGCCGACGCCCGCGGTGGACTCCACGAAGCAGGTTCCCGCGGAGGCGGAGCCCGCACCGCCCGCCGCGACGGCGATGCCGTCCACGAACAGCACCTTGTTGATGCCGGGGAAGTTGCCGTCCTTGTCCATCAGCTTGGCCTCGTCGCCGACGCCGAGGATGGTGCCCATCGCGTCGAAGAAGCAGGACAGCAGCACGGTGAAGACGAACAGGATGCCGGTGAGCACACCGACCTTGTCGAAGCCGCCGAACAGACTGACGTGACCGATCAGCCCGAAGTCGGGGGTGGCGACCGGATTGCCCGGCCACTTCGGGACGGTCAGACCCCACGCCTCGCCCGGCAGATCGGCGACCGCGTTGATGATCAGCGCGACGACCGTCATCGAGACGATGGAGATGAGGATCGCGCCCGGCACCTTGCGGACGATCAGCGCGAGGGTGAGCAGCGCGCCGAGGATGAAGACCAGGACCGGCCAGCCGTGGAGGTGGCCGCCGCTGCCGAGCTGGAGCGGCACGGTGGTGTGCGCGGCGTCCGGGATGCGGGAGACGAAGCCCGAGTCGACCAGACCGATCAGCAGGATGAAGAGACCGATACCGATGGCGATGCCCTTGCGGAGCGACGTCGGTACCGCGTTCATCACGCGTTCGCGCAGCCCGGTCGCGACCAGCAGCATGACGACGATGCCCGCGAGGACGACCATGCCCATCGCGTCCGGCCAGCTCATCCGGGGGGCGAGCTGGAGGGCGACGACGGTGTTGACGCCGAGGCCCGCGGCCAGCGCGATCGGCACGTTGCCGATGACACCCATCAGAAGCGTGGAGAACGCGGCCACCAGCACGGTGGCGGTGACCAGCTGACCGCCGTTGAGCTGGTGCCCGTACATGTCCTTCGCGCTGCCGAGGATGATCGGGTTCAGCACGATGATGTACGCCATCGCAAAGAACGTGGCGAATCCGCCACGGATCTCGCGCGCGACCGACGACCCCCGCTCGGAGATCTTGAAGAAACGATCCAGGCTGCCGTGCGGCTGCGGAGCCGCGGGCTGCTTGGAGGCGACCGGAGCGGTGGCCGAGGGGGACATGTATGACCTCAGTCGTACGTAGAAAAAGCGAAAAAATGGGATGCGCTTTGGACTTTTACACGAATAAATCGAGCCAGCCGTAAGCAGATTCAGTATGAATACATAAGGCGAAGATCGCTATCTCCGCGCGTAGACCCATGGGCCGACTGGGCCGAGGGGCTTTGTATACGCGCCGCATACACTGAGCCCATGGCGAAGTGGACACCTACACACGAGGCACCCGAGCCCCTGGAGGGGCCCGTCGTCGCCACCATCACCGGCGGCACGATCCTCTGGTTCGTCCTCTTCCTCGTGCAGCTGCCGTTCTACGGCTGGTTCGACGACCACGGTCACGCGTGGTGGATCTGGACGTGTCTGGCCGGTGCCGGGCTCGGACTGATCGGTATCTGGTACGTGCGGGGGCGCGACGCGGCGATCAAGCGGGCGGCCGCCGCGGCCGGACGGGCTGATGCGTCCGGTGCCACCGACGAAGGTCAGGGCCGGCCCTGACTTCCGTGCCCTCCTAGGAGGGTGCTGAAGATCTTGGCCGGATCAGCGAGCGGCGTCTGGTGCGTGCAGCTGCAAGGCGCCGAAGCGGCCTCATAGCGGAGCTATCAGGCCGTTTTGGCAACGCCGCAGATGTGCGTGCAAGACGTCGGGAGCCCGGCCAAGATCTTCCGTGCCCTCCTAGGACCATTCCGCTCCTCCCCCGGTCTGATCTTCGACCCCCGGCGGGTGAACCGGACGTTCTACCCGTACCGTCGGAACCATGACGCAGAGGGCACTTAGCTCCTCCGGGGAGCACACACCCGGCCGTCCCCGGCCGGCCAGGATCGACGCCGGTTCCGAGCTCGACCCGGTCCACCCGATGAAGCTCCCTGCCCCGGCCGTCCGCATGAGCGGGCTGACCGCGGCCGAGGTGGCCGAGCGGATCGCCCGCGGCGAGGTCAACGACGTACCCGTCCGCTCGTCCCGCTCCATGGGCGAGATCGTCCGCGCCAACGTCTTCACCCGGTTCAACCTGATCATCGGCGTGCTCTGGCTGATCATGCTGATCGTCGCGCCGATCCAGGACAGCCTCTTCGGCTTCGTGATCATCGCCAACACGGGCATCGGCATCGTCCAGGAGTGGCGCGCCAAGAAGACCCTGGACAGCCTCGCGGTCATCGGCGAGGCGAAACCCACGGTCCGGCGCGACGGGGTCGCGGCCGAGATCTCCACCTCCGAGATCGTCCTCGGCGATCTCATCGAGCTCGGGCCCGGCGACAAGGTCGTGGTCGACGGCGCGGTCGCCGAGGCCGACAACCTGGAGATCGACGAGTCCCTGCTCACCGGCGAGGCCGACCCCGTACTGAAGCAGGCAGGCGACCCGGTGATGTCCGGCAGCTTCGTCGTCGCGGGCGGCGGCGCGTTCTCCGCGACCAAAGTCGGCCGCGAGGCCTACGCCGCGCAGCTCGCCGAGGAGGCCTCCCGCTTCACGCTCGTCCAGTCCGAGCTGCGCAGTGGCATCAGCATGATCCTCAAGTACGTCACCTGGATGATGGTGCCGGCCGCGATCGGCCTCATCATCAGCCAGCTCGTCGTCCACAACAGCAACGTCCAGGACTCGATCGCCCGCGCCGTGGGCGGCATCGTCCCCATGGTCCCCGAGGGCCTGGTCCTGCTCACCTCGGTCGCCTTCGCGATCGGTGTCATACGGCTCGGCCGCAAGCAGTGCCTCGTGCAGGAGCTGCCCGCCATCGAGGGTCTCGCCCGGGTCGACGTCGTCTGCCTGGACAAGACCGGCACGCTCACCGAGGGCGGCATGGACGTCACCGAGGTGCGGGCGCTGAACGGCGCGGACGACCCGTACATACGCCAGGTGCTGAGGGCCCTCGGCGCATCCGATCCGCGGCCCAACGCCAGCCTGCAGGCGATCATCGACGCGTACCCGTCCCCGAACGGCGAGGCATGGCGGTGCACGGAGGCACTGCCGTTCTCCTCGGCACGCAAGTACAGCGGCGCCGCGTTCGTCGAGGCCGACGGGCGGTCGTCGACCTGGCTGCTCGGCGCACCCGATGTGCTCCTCCCGGACCAGGACCCGGCGCTCGATGAGATCGAGCAGCTGAACGAGCAGGGGCTGCGGGTGCTGCTGCTGGCGCGCGCCGAGGGCAAGCTGGAGGGGCCGGAGATCGCCCACAGGGCGGTACCGACCGCGCTGATCGTGCTGGAGCAGCGGCTGCGGCCGGACGCCGGGGACACGCTGCGCTACTTCGCCGACCAGCGGGTCGCCACGAAGGTCATCTCCGGGGACAACGCAGTCTCGGTCGGCGCGGTCGCGGGCAAGCTCGGCCTGCCCGGCGCCGAGCACACGCTGGACGCGCGCCGGCTGCCCACGGCCCCGGACGACATGGCCACGGCCATGGAGCAGAACGCGGTCTTCGGCCGGGTCACCCCGCAGCAGAAGCGTGAGATGGTCGCCGCCCTCCAGTCCCGCGGACACACGGTCGCGATGACGGGCGACGGGGTCAACGACGTGCTGGCACTGAAGGACGCCGACATCGGGGTCTCGATGGGTTCGGGCTCCGAGGCGACACGCGCCGTGGCCCAGATCGTCCTGCTGAACAACAGCTTCGCGACGCTGCCGTCGGTGGTCGCGGAGGGCCGCCGGGTGATCGGCAACATCACCCGGGTCGCGACCCTGTTCCTGACGAAGACCGTCTACTCGGTACTGCTGGCGATCCTGGTGGTCTGCTTCCAGGTCGAGTACCCGTTCCTGCCCCGGCATCTGACCCTGCTGTCGACGCTGACGATCGGCGTCCCGGCGTTCTTCCTGGCCCTCGCGCCCAACACGGAGCGGGCCCAGCCGCACTTCGTCCGCAGAGTCATGCGGTACTCGGTGCCCTCCGGCCTCATCGCGGGCATCGCCACCTTCGTGACGTACATGATCGCCCGGCACTACTACACGGGGGCAGGGGCGTTGGACGCGGAGACCAGCGTGGCGACGCTCACGCTGTTCCTGGTCTCGATGTGGGTGCTCGCGATCATCGCCCGCCCGTACACGTGGTGGCGGATCGTTCTGGTCGCGTCGATGGGAGCGGCGTTCCTGGTCGTGCTGGTGGTGCCGTGGCTGCAGAACTTCTTCGCGCTGAAGCTGGTGGGCGCGGTCATGCCGTGGACGGCGGTGGCGATAGCGGTGATGGCGGCGGCTGCCCTGGAGTTCACCTGGAGACTGGTCAGCCGCCGCTTCCCCGCTTAGCCGCTACCGCACGTCGACGAAGTCACCGGCGGTGGTGACGGCCGGAGTGGTGGACGTACCGGCGAAGCTGTAGCGCCAGTAGCCGTCGACCGAGGCGGTGACCGTGGTCTTCAGGCCGCCGGTGCTGTTCGTCTTGATCGTCTTCACCGTGGTGTACGTGGAGCTGGTCTTCTTGCGGAACTGAAGCTTCACCGGCTGGCTCGTGTAGCCCGCGTAGGTGTGCGTCTCCCAGTTGGCGCGCGACAGCTTGCCCGTGACCGTGATGGTCCTGCCCTTCTTGACGGGCTCCGGGGAGGCGTTGACCGTCAGCTTCGACAGCCGCTGGATCTTCGCCGTGGCGTAGGAGTCGTAGTTCGTGCTGGAGCCGTCCTTGGCCTCCGCGCCGGCGAGGACGTGCCAGGAGCCGGCCAGCGCGTTCTTCGGCAGATTGGCCCTCGGGTCGATCGTGACGGTGTACGAGCAGGTGGAGGTGGTGGCGCTCGCGGCCTTGCAGGTCGCTGCCTCCTCGTTCGGCAGCAGCACGCCGTCCAAGCCCACGTCCAGGCTCTTCCCGTGCCACAGGATCACCCAGCCGTCGGCTATGCCGGAGGCGTGCGAGGCGGTGACCGACACGGTGATGGTCTTCGCCGCCGTCGTGCCCAGGACGGTGTTCTTGCCGCCGTTGACGCTGACCTTGGTGATGACGGGATTCGCCGTTGCCGCGTGCGCGGCCGGGACGGCGAGGGCGGACAGGGCCAGGGCGCCGGACGCGGCGGCGACGGTGGCACGAATACGCATGTTCTCTCCGGTGGAGAAAGGGGTCCGTCGGGCAGGTGGCGTGGTGGCTCCGGCCGCGGGGGACCCGATGGGTCAGTGCGTCCGCGGACCCGACGGGCCGGACGGGGACGCACGGAATGGGGGCACGAGAAGCGGGACCCCCTCCCGGAGATCCCGCTTCTCGTGTGGACCACGTGTGGAACTATGCCTGCAATCAGGCGTGGAACTACTGCACGTCGACGTAGTCACCGGCGGTGGTGACGGCCGGGGTGGTGGACGTGCCGGCGAAGCTGTAGCGCCAGTAGCCGTCGACCGTGGCCGTGGCCGTGGTCTTCAGGTAGCCGGTGCTGCTCGACTTGATCGTCTTCAGCGTGGTGTAGGTGGAGCTGCCCTTCTTGCGGAACTGGAGCTTCACCGGCTGGGCCGAGTAGCCGTGGTAGGCCAGGTCGTCCCAGCTCGCGCGGGTCAGCTTCCCGGTAATCGTGATGGTCCTGCCCTTCTTCACGGGCTCCGGAGAAGCGTTGACCGTCAGCTTCGAGAGGCGCTGGAGCTTGGTGGTACCCAGGCCGTCCTGCAGCGCGAAGTCGATCTTGGTGGGGTCGGGGTTGGTCGGGTCCTGGCCGTTGTAGTCGACGGCGAAGCCCATCGCCTTCCACGTCGTGGCGTCCGCGTTGCCGAGGAGGTCGTAGTACGGCGAGATGTCGATCTGCCCCTTGCAGGTGGCGACCGTCGAGGAGACGGCCTTGCAGGTGGGGGGCTTTGCGCCGTAGAGCTCGTTCGTCGGAGCGTCGAACGAGCCGCGGTAGAGCCCGACTTCGAGCATGAAGCCGGCGGCGAAGATGTTTACGTCGGCGGCGTGCGTCACGGTGTACGTGGTCGCCACGGTCTTCGTGGCGGAGGTACCCACGGCGATCGGCTTGCCGCCGTTCACAGTGAGCTTGGAGAAGGTCAGGTTGAGCGGGGCACCGACGGGACCGGCAGCGGTGACGGAGCGCGCGCCGGACTTCGCACCGGACTGTGCGCCGGACGCGGCCTGAGCGGCGCGCGCGGCATCGAGGACAGTGGAGCGGTGTGCGTCGTCGGCCTGAGCCGCAGACGGAACGACGAGGGCGGAGAGGGCCAGGGCGCCGGTTACGGCAGCCACAGTGGCACGAATACGCATGTTTCGTTCCCCAATGTGGAGAAGGGGCCCGCGGAGGTCGTCCGTTCCCGGGCCCAAGGTCGTCTGTGAAGCCTGGTGACTTCACAGATCGAGACCCTTGGGGCACGTAAACGGTTGTGTGACCCGTGGGGATTTTTGCGAATACGTGACCCTGCCCGGGTATTGGCGCGTTCCGCCCCCTCCGCCCTGTCAGTCGAACCAGCGGTCGCGCGCCAACTCCTCCGTGCGCGACGGGTCCTGCAGCAGAGCCGCGACCTCGAAACGGCGTGGCCACTGGCCCGCCGCCCAGGCCAGCCCCGCCGCGACACCCTCCAGCGTCGAGGCGTGAACAGTCCCGTCCGGGGTGCGGCGCCAGTCCAGCTCGACGCCGCCCGCACGGAGTTCGCCGTGTTCGACGTACGTGTCCGGGGTACCGGAGCCGAGCAGGATCCGTACCGACTCCGGCACCCGGTGCTCCTCGCCGTCCGTCGTCACCTCCGCCTCGACGGTCTCGCCGAGCCGCCGCACCTGGAACAGCTCGGCCAGTTCCGCGGCGCGCGCCGGGGCCACCGGCAGGAGCGGCAGGCTGCCCGTCAGTGGCAGCAGGTCGGGGGCGTCCGCGATCAGCGCGTCGGCCGCGTCGACGACCCGTACCTCGCCACCGACCACGGCCCGCAGCTCGTCGGGCAGCGTGACCTGTTCCGGGTCGAGATCGGCCAGGGCCGTGTACAGCTCGTGGAGTTGTACGGAGCCGACTGGGCGGTCCTCGTCCGCGAGCCGGCCGAGGAGTTCCGCCGCACCGCCCGGCTCGTCGAGGAGCGCGGCGACGGAGGTCCGTACACCGAGGGCGTGCAGCACCTGGGCGTCGTCGAAGCCGGTCGCATCGGTGGAGTCGTACAGCCCGGACAGCCGCGGGTCGCCACCGGCGGCCCGCAGCCCCGCCGGGCGGCGGCCGTCGAGCACCGGATGGTCGCGCAGCCACCAAGCGGTGTACGGGCGCACGGACTGGGTCGTGCCGTCCGGGAGCAGCACCCGCACCGGCTGGGTCAGCGCGTCGCGCAGCGGCGGCCGGGAGAGCAGGGCGAGCGCCTGCGGCCACGCGTCGTCGTCGACGAGGTCGAGGTCGCGGACGGCGACGAGTTCGGTGGCGACGGGCGGCACGGAGACCCGCCCGTCTTCGGACCACCACCCCTCGTCGTCACCGCTGCGCGGCGGCAGACTCAAGTGCAGCTGGTCGAGAATGTCCTCGCACCACACGTCGACGGCGTCGAGCAGTCCCGCGTCGTCGGGTTCGGCGAAGTCGCCTTCGCGTGGCTCCAGTTCGTCGGGATCGAGGACGACATCGGTGGCCCGGACGAGCGCGAAGGTGGCCAGCACCCCGCAGGCGGTCAGCGGCTGCTCACCCCAGCGGTCCGCCAGCTCCTCGTCGCAGAGCGCGAGTTCGCCCTCCCGCATGATGCTCGCGAACGGGCTTCCCGGCAGCACGAGTTCACCGGCAGGTGCGGGCTCACCGTCCTCGTCGGGGAGGGCGAGCGCACCAAGCCAGGGTTCGTCGCCCGGCTCGAGGTCGGCGTCCCGGACGAGCGTGAGGACGGTGTCCGCGAGCTCTTCCGCGTCCAGCGCGTCCTCGTCCCACACCTCTCCGGCGTCCAGCGAACCGGCGACGGCCGCACGCACCTGAGGGGTCGTCAGCACCGCGCGCGGGGTGGCGGGCAGGGCGCCCAGCTTCTCCAGGAGCGGATGGGCGGCATCCGGATGCGCGACCTTCAGCCCGAGCCGGGCCAGCCGGCCCAGGACCGGGCCGGTGAGGGCGTCGGGGAGCGGCAGGAGAACCTGGCGGGGGCCGATGGCGGTGCGGGGTGGCGCGATGCCGGGGGCGCCCACCGCGTTCTCCACCGCTCCGGCCAGCGGGACCGGGAGTCCGGAGAGCCGGTCGGGGTCGATTCCCGACAGGCTGTCGTACAGCCGCCGCCACCAGGCGGGTTCGCGCTCCAGACCGGCGAGCCGGTCGATCGCCTCGGTCAGCGGGACCCGGGCGACCCCGAGGGTACGCAGTTCGCTCCGGCGCTCAAGTCCCGCGGGCAGCAGGCACGGCAGCACCTCGGCCAGCACCTGAACGGTCTCGGCGCCCACCCCCTCCACGACCTCTGCCTCGATCGGCCGCAGCGCGGTGGTGGCCACGCGGACGCTCTCCGCCCCGGCGTCCCAGGTGTCCCACTGCTCGGGTTCGGAGGCGGCGTCGCGCGGGGCGGCGGGCTCCAGGAACGCGACGCGCGCCAGCCGGTCCAGGATCGCGCCGCGCACGGCACCGTCCAGTGCGCCCTTGCCGAGCGGGCCGGGCACGAGGTCGAGCGTGGCGACGGACACCGGATGCCAGTCGGCAAGCAGTTCGGCGTACGCGTCGGCCGCGCGCTGCACCAGGAAGTCGGTGAGCGGGCCGGGCGCGGGGTGACGGCGGGTGGTGTCGAGCGGCAGTGACGCGATGAGCAGGGCGGGGACGCCGAGGGGCTCGTCGGTGGGGGTCGGCGCGTGGACGACAGGGGCGGTACGGGGGTACACCGGCGCCCCTTCCACGTCCACGGGCACCGCCCAGGTCACCGACCAGTGCGGGCGCAGCCGTTCCTCCAGCGGGCGGTCGGCGAGCAGGGCCGGTTCGATCGGCCCGTGCTGGGCGACGGTGCGCCAGCGGTTCGTGCCGTACGCGGAGTCGTCGATGTGTGTGTACGGGCCCTGCTGGGAGCGGCGCAGCGTCCGCAGGTCCTCGGGGGTGTCGATGACGACCTCTTCGAGACCGCCGAGCGTCAGGAGGAGCGCGTCGTCGACGGCGTCGAGCAGCCGCCCGACGAGGTCCTCGGCGACGCCGTCGCGCAGCGGCAGGACGACGACGGTGTCGTACCCGTCCGGTGCGGTGCCCTCGGCGGGCAGCGGAAGACGCAGCAGCGGTACGTGGCCGTCGCGGCGGCGGAGTTCGTCACCGAGGCCCGGGCTGCCGACGGCGGCCTCGCGGGCGAGGTCACGGGCCTCGGCGAGGGACCAGCGGACGCCGCCGTGCCGGCCGATGACGGCGGGCTCGTCGCTGACCGCGAGGACGGCGGCGAACCCGACGCCGAACCTGCCGACGGCGGACTCGTGACCCTCGCGCTTGGCGGAGGCGCGGAGCGTGCTGAGCGATTCGACGCCGGTGGCGTCGAGGGGGGCGCCGGTGTTGGCGGCGGCGAGGACGGCGGGTCCGGTGTCCGAGGCGGGGTGAAGGGTGAGACGGAGCCGGCCGGGGACGCCGGCGCGAGCGGCCGCATCGGCGGCGTTCTGGGCGAGCTCGACGACGAGGCGGTCGCGGTAGCCGCCGAGCGCGAGGTCCTCCTCGGCGTTGGCGTCCTCCCGGAACCGGGCCGGAGCGGCGCCCCAGGCGTGGAGCACGCCGCGCCGCAGCCGTGCCGTCCCGAACGGATCGGCCCCCTCGGTCGCATTCATGCTCACGCTCTGACTCCGCTCTGTCCGGTGACGCGTTACCCGTGTGCGGCGGGGGTGTGTGCGCCTGCGTGCGCGTACACCCGTGCCGCCAGTGTGCGCCCGAAGGTACCGCGACCGGCAATCCTGCGTGGCGCGGCGGTGGGGCGCCACCCTTGTCCTCCATCGCCGCACATGCGCGAAATGCCCCGGCGCGGCACCGCCCGGGTCACATCCCCGTCAGGGCACGGGGGACCTTCTCGCCGAGCCGAAAGCGACGGCGGGGGGCTGCGAACCCGGCAAATCCTCGACGCCTTGTCCTCAGCCGCCGGACCGGGCTCGATTCCGCCCCCGAGGAACGCACCCGGCCACATCCAGCCCGCCCGGCGCTCGAGGACACACGCCCACCGGGCCACACCCGGAACCCACACCGAGCCCGTCCCGCGCTTGAGGACAACACCACCACCGGGAGCCCCGGGACCGCACCGCAGCACGCGACCCCAGCCACATCCAGCCCGTCCGGCGCTTGAGGACAACACGACCACCGAGCCGCACCCGCAAACCCATCCGGAACCCGCACCGAGCCCGTCCCGCGCTTGAGGACAACACCACCACCGGGAGCCCCGGGACCGCACCGCAGCACGCGACCCCCGGGTACCGCGAACCCGGCCCCCCAGCGGCCAGGAGCGTCAGGAGTGGCCCAGGTCCTCCGACGGCTCATCCGGTTCCACCGGAACCGATCCGCTGTCCCGCGCCGGGCGCAGCGGGTACTCGTCCACCTGCATCGTGTCCAGCGCGTGCGGCGTCGGCTTCGGCGGCTTCGGCATCACCGCTGCCTCCGAGTGCCCACCGCAGCCGTACGAGAGGGAGACCACATGACCGTCCGCCGGGCCGAACTCGTTCGCGCACACGCCGAAGGCCTGCCGCAGCGAACCCGCCAGCGGCACCAGGAAGGCGCAGGTGACACAGGATGCCGGTGCCGCCTGAGCCATCGGCGTCTTCGGGCCGAATGCCTCTTCCCAGCGGTCGGCCGCAGTATGCAGCCCGTACCGGGACAGCACCCGTGCCCGCCGCATGCCGAGCTCTTCCGCGAGCGCGGCGATGGAGCCGCGCCTCGTCGCCTCCGGGCGCGTCGTGAGTTCCGCGTCCTCCGCGTCGACGAGGTCGGCCATCTCCTCCGACATCTCGGAGGCCACCGAGTTCGGCGCCGGCTCGTCCTCGCCGCTGTACCCCGGCTCCAGACGCAGATCCTCCGCCTCCGTCGGCAGCAGATCACCAGGTCCCATGTCGCCGGGCCGCAGCCGCTCGCTCCATGGCACCCACTCGGGAGCGAGCAGCGCGTCGGTCCCCGGCAGCAGTACCGCCTCGTCGAGCGTGACGACCTTGGCGCGGGAGGCCCTGGCGACCGTCGCCGCCCAACGCCAGCCCTTGTAGCCGGGTTCCTTGCACTCGAAGTAGTGCGTGACGACCCGGTCCCCCTCGGAGACCAGGCCTACGTGCTCACCGACCTCCCCCGGCGCGGCCACTTCCTCGGCCGCCGCGCGCGCGAGGTCTACCGCCTCGGCGCACAGACGGTCGGGGGCAGGGGTACGGGCAGTACGGCTTCGCGTCGTAGCAGCACTCACAGGTCTCGCTTCTCTCCATACGCCGTCTCACGAGTGCGCCAGCAGATCCATCGATTTCGGCCATAACGGTTGCGGGCGGAGCGGACCTGGGGGCCGCGTCGACGTCCGCACCCGTTGTGCCTGCCTCGGGCGCGCCTTCTGCTATCCATTCTGCGGGATCGCCGAGAGGCGCGCGGCCAAGAACAACCGCCGGGGGCGCGCTACGCACGCTACCCTCTCCGCAGCTCCCCGCCCACCTCCCGTTCCAAACGACGGCTTCTCCACCGCGGTGTCCGGGCCGAGCAGTCGCAGGAATGCCCTGTCGGCAGGGTGCTCGCTGACCCGACAGGGCGGCGAACCCCGCGCCCCGTACCGTTCTCGGTTCGTTACCGCAGTGGCTGGGGCACTATGTCGAGGTGGCTTCCGCCAGGTCGCACGACGGGTCCGGCCCGCTCCGCAGGACGGCCCGGTCGATCGGTCATGCCCTGCACACGCCGTTCACCGGCACCGCGAAAGGCATCCGCAAGGCGACGCACGCCCACGGGGCCGGCGAGTCCGGACTCGGCAAACTGATCGAGTTGCACGCCGTGAACGGCGCGGGCGACGTGATGGTCACGGTGGCGCTCGCGTCGACCGTGTTCTTCTCCGTCCCGACGGACGAGGCGCGCGGCCGCGTCGCCCTCTACCTCGCCGTGACGATGGCGCCGTTCACTCTCCTCGCCCCGGTCATCGGCCCGCTCCTGGACCGTCTGCCGCACGGCCGCCGCGCCGCGATGGCGGGCGCCATGCTGGCGCGTGCGGTGCTCGCGCTCACGATGTCGGGCGCGGTCGCCACGGGCGGCCTGGAGCTGTATCCGGCGGCACTGGGCGTGCTGGTCGCCTCGAAGGCGTACGGGGTCGTGCGCAGCGCGGTCGTGCCACGCCTGCTGCCACCCCGTTTCTCCCTGGTGAAGGCCAATTCCCGGGTCACCCTGGCCGGGCTTCTGGCCACGGGTGTGGCGGCGCCGATCGGGGCCGGGCTGCAGACCATCGGTGCGCCCTGGCCGCTTTACGGCGCGTGCCTGATCTTCACCGGCGGCACCGTTCTCGCGTTCACGCTGCCCCACAAGGTCGACTCGGCGAAGGGCGAACGCCGCGCCCAGTTGGTCAAGCCGCACATCCATCAGCCCTCCGTCCGCACCAGGCCCTCCGGGGCCAACGGCAAGAAGGGCAGGGCCAGGGCCAACGGAAACAAGGAGAAGCGGCTGGGGCTGCGGACCGTCGGGCCGTCCGTCCTGCACGGGCTCCAGGCCAATGCCGCGCACCGCGCGCTCTCCGGCTTCCTGATCTTCTTCCTGGCGTTCCTGCTGCGGGTGCACCCGCTCGCCGGGCAGAGCGCGGCCGTCTCGCTCGGCATCGTCGGTGTCGCGGCCGGGGTCGGCAACGCCCTCGGCACGGCGATGGGCTCCTGGCTCCGGGCCCGCGGCCCGGAGGTGATCATCGCCTCGGTGCTGGGGCTGGCGCTCGGTGTCGCCGTCCTCGCCGCGGTCTTCTTCTCCACCGTGATGGTCGCCGCGCTCGGCGCTGTGGCGGGTTTCACCCAGGCACTGTCCAAGCTGTCGCTGGACGCGATGATCCAGCGCGACGTGCCCGAGGAGGTCCGCGCGTCGGCGTTCGCCCGGTCCGAGACACTGCTCCAGATGGCCTGGGTGGTCGGCGGCGGTATCGGCATCGTCCTCCCCCTCAACGGCGTACTGGGAATGTCGGTCGCTGCGGGGATCCTCGCCCTCGGTGCGGCAGCCTCCGTACGGGGTTTGCTGGGTGCGGCTCGGCGCGGCTCGCCGCACCCCCGCGTGGCGTGAGCGGGAGCGACCGATAGCCTTCGGCCCATGACCGTTGCGTTCTTCTCCGGTAAGGGCCGTCGAATCGGCGTCGCTCTTGGTGCCGTATCCGCGGGACTCCTTGTCCTGTCCGCCTGCGAAAAGCCGACGCCGCTCGCCACCGTGACGGTCGGCGACAACTCGGTGAGTGCCGAGGCAACCTGCTACAACGGCGGCGACGCCATCAAGGAGTCGCTGATCCAGGGCTGCCTCAACAACAAGAAGGCCGAGCACACCGTCAAGGTCGCGATGGACGACAAGGTCCGCTTCGGCGTCGACCCGAAGATCGCGGACAACGGCTGGACCCTCTTCATCAACGGCCAGCAGGCCGAGCAGGAGCCGTACAAGAAGACCTACCGGTCCATCCCGGGCAGCGCCTTCTTCTCCAGCCAGACCGGTGCGACCGCGAACAAGACGGAGATCAGCATCGTGGAGACCACGGGCAAGAAGCTCACGGGCATCTGGCACTTCACCTTCGTGAAGACCAGCTGACCCCCTCCCGACCCGGGAGGACCCTCCCCGTGCGTGTGCTCGTCGTGACCGCTGTCCCGGTGGAACGGGACGCGGTCACGCGTGCGTTCACGGACGGACCTGAGGTGGTCCGGGCACCGGGCGCCGAGCTGCACCGCGCCGGCGGTGTCGATGTCCTCGCGGGCGGCGCCGGTCCGGCATCAGCGGCCGCCGCCGCCGCGTTCGGGCTTGCCTCCGGGTCCTACGGCCTGGTGGTCTCCGCCGGTATCGGCGGCGGGTTCGCACCCGGCGCCCCGGTCGGCTCGCTCGTCGTGGCGAGCGCGATCGTCGCCGCCGATCTGGGCGCGGAGACCCCCGACGGGTTCGTGCCCGTCACCGCCCTGGGCTTCGGCCGGGACCGGTTCGAGCCGCCGCCGGCCCTGGTACGGGACGTGGCCGCCGCGACCGGCGCGGTCACCGGCGACATCCTCACCGTCTCCACCGTGACCGGCAGCGCCGCCCGCGCCGCCGCCCTCCGCGGCGCGCATCCGGACGCCGTCGCCGAGGCCATGGAGGGCTTCGGAGTCGCCGAGGCAGCCGACCGGCTGCGCGTACCGGTGCTGGAGATCCGGGCCGTGTCGAATGCCGTCGGCCCGCGCGACCGGGACGCCTGGCGCATCGGCGACGCGCTGGCCGCGCTCACCGACGCGTTCGGGAAGCTCACCCCCGTACTGGAAGGTTGGACCCAGCATGACCGACTCGACTGAGGGCACCGCGAAGCCCGGCACCGCTGTGAAGATCGCCTTCTCGCCGTGCCCGAACGACACCTTCGTCTTCGACGCCTGGGCGCACGGCAGGGTCCCCGGCGCGCCCGCCCTCGATGTCACCTTCGCCGACATCGACATCACGAACGGCATGGCCGAGCGTGGCGAGCTGGACGTGCTGAAGGTGTCGTACGCGGTGCTGCCCTGGGTCCTGGAGGAGTACGCCCTGCTGCCCTGCGGCGGTGCGCTGGGCCGCGGCTGCGGGCCGCTCGTCCTGACGAAGGAGCCGGGTACGGATCTGACGGGGAAGACCGTCGCCGTTCCGAGCGAGCGCTCCACCGCGTATCTGCTGTTCCGGCTCTGGGCGGCGGATGTCCTGCCGGGCAATGTCGGCGAGATCGTCGTCATGCCGTTCGACGAGATCATGCCCGCCGTGCGGGACGGGAAGGTGGACGCCGGTCTCGTCATCCACGAGGCGCGTTTCACGTACCGGAACTACGGGCTGCACAGCCTCGCCGACATGGGCGAGCACTGGGAGGCCACGACCGGGCTGCCGATCCCGCTCGGCGCGATCATCGCCAAGCGGTCACTGGGCGCGGAGACACTGAAGCTGCTGGCCGAGTCGATCCGCACGTCGGTACGGATGGCGTGGGACGACCCGGAGATGTCACGGCCGTACGTGCTGGAGCACGCCCAGGAGATGGACCCGGCCGTCGCCGACCAGCACATCGGGCTGTACGTGAACGAGTTCACCGCCGACCTCGGCAAGAACGGCTATGCGGCGGTCCGCGGGCTGCTCACGCGCGCGGCGGCCGAGGGCCTGGTGCCGCCCCTCGGCCCGGACGCTCTGTCGTTCGCCTGAGTCCGGCCCTGGCCGGGCCGGACGCCCGCTGCCGGGAGGGGCACTGGTGCCCCTCCCGGCAAGCTTTGCCCCGTCGCGGCGCTAGTGCTGCGACCAGAAAGGTTTGCCGTAACGCTCGCGGCGTCCGGTGCGGTGCATCGCAAGGCGGAGCATCGCCCGCGTACTGGATGTACTCGGGTGATGCGACAACACGGCGAGGTGCCGTGCCGGGCGCCGCGAGCCGGTGAACCTTTCCGGTCACAGCACTAGACGTCGAGCTGGTCGGCGACCGCGCGCAGCAGGCCGCCGATCTGCCTGCCGGCCGCCTTGTCGGGGTAGCGGCCCCGCTCCAGCATCGGTGTGATGTTCTCCAGCAGCGTCGTCAGGTCCTGCACGATCGATGCGAGCTCGTCCGGCTTGCGACGCTGGGCGGCCGCGACGGACGGTGTCGGGTCGAGGATCGCCACAGAGAGCGCCTGGTCTCCGCGCTGACCTGCGACGACGCCGAATTCGACGCGCTGGCCGGGCTTGAGCGCGTCGACTCCGTCAGGGAGCACCGACGAGTGCACGAACACGTCGCCACCGTCGTCGCGGGAAAGGAAGCCGAAGCCCTTCTCGCTGTTGAACCATTTGACCTTGCCAGTCGGCAAAGCACGCACCCCATCTCAACCCATAAGCCGGAACCAAGCCTCAGCAGGTCAGGCCGTCCAGTGGTCGTGCTCCCCTGCTGGCAGCAGCCTCCACAGGTGCAGTACCCCCCGTCAAGCCTGGTCATCCGGACTCTGTCCGGAAACGGCACACTCCGGGTGAATGGACGGCTGCTCCGGAGCGGGAACTACCCTGGCGGGGTGAGTACTCCTCCCTCTGGCGCAGGTGACCGGCTTGTCCGCGTCGGCGCGATCGTTTTCTTCATCGGGGCACTGTCCACACTGGTCACGGTGGCTCCGCTGTTCCTCGGGACCGACCCGTTCCCGTCCTTCGCATACGCCTTGTGCATGCTGATGGGCGTGGGGTTCCTGATCGCCGCGGCGGGCGTGGTGCGGTCGGCGCGAGCCGGGGCGCCGAAACGGTAGGGCCGGGGGCGTCCGGCGGGCCGCTTCGGCCGGCCCCTCTGGACGGGCTTGATCCTGCCCAGGCCTGACACCTGCAGATCTCTTCTCCACCGCTCACATCGTGAGCCGTCCTACGTGACCGTCCGATCCCCACCTCACGGGACAGCAGCAGGAAACGAAAAGGGTGGCGCGAGCTGCTCATCCAGCGATGGTTCTCGGTCGCCACAGGCATGGAAAAGGAAGAAGAGGGAGGGTCTCCGTCCGGGGGCGACGGGAGACCCTCCCTCCTCGGCGGAGGGACCTGGCCCTACGGCTGGCAGGAGTCAGGTCGCGAGGTATCACGGCGGTGCCGACCGGGCTGCGACTGCTGCTGCGGGTGGCTGCCTTGCTGGTAGGGCTGCTGGTACGCGCCCTGCTCGTACTGCTGCTGGGGCGCTTCCTGCCGGTACTGCTGCGGGGCGGTGGACCGGGCGTACTGCGGCCGCTCCCCGGCGCGATGCCACGCGGGATCGGCCTGGTCCGGGAGCTGGGCCGAGGGGCCGCGGCTATCGCCGGAGATTCCGCCGGGCCACCAGTTCCACTTGCCGAGCGCCGTCATGAGCGCCGGCAGGACGTAGATGCGGATGATCACGGCGTCCAGCAGGATGGCCGCCGCGAGGCCTACGCCGAGCTGTTTGAACTCCACCATGGACAGCGTGCCGAAGATCGCGAACACCCCGACCATGACGATCGCGGCGCTGGTCACCACGCCCGCCGAGCGGGTGATGCCCTCACGGACGGCGTCCTTGGTCGAGGCGCCGGCCAGCGCGGCTTCGCGGATCCGGCTGACCACGAAGACGTGGTAGTCCATCGACAGGCCGAACAGCACCACGAACAGGAAGAGCGGCAGCCACGAGACGACCGCGCCCGAGCTGCGGAAGTCGAGGATCTTCTCCGCCCAGGTGTGCTGGAAGACCCCGACCAGCACACCGAACGCGGCCGCCGCGGAGAGCAGGTTCAGCAGGATCGCGGAGATCGCGACGGCCGGCGACCTGAAGATCAGGACCATGGTGACGAAGGTCAGCAGCAGGACGAAGCCCACCACCCAGGGCATCCGCTCCTCCAGGTGCCCCGTGAAGTCCACACCCTGCGCCACCTTGCCGCCGACCGCGCTCTCGGAGTCGGGCACGTTGGCCATCGCCTGCTGCACCCACTCGCGCAGCAGGTCCAAGGACTCGCGTGCCCCGTCGCTCTTGGGCTGGTACGGCGTGCCCACGTCGACGGTGTGGACGCGGTGGTCCGCCGACTCCTTGATCGTCGGCGTCGAGTCGTGCGCGAACAGCTTGTTGTCCGCAGTGCGTCCGAGCAGGCCTTTCAGCGCGCTCTTCACCTCGCCGGCCTCCGCGGTGGGCGCCCGGACGGCGACCTGGTGCACGGTGCCCTTGCTCGGGAAGGCCGCGGTCAGCCGGTCCATCGCCTGGACGACCGGGATGTCACGGGACAGATCGTCGGAGCCCGGCTGCTTGAGCTTCATGTCGAGGGCCGGCACGGCCAGCAGGAGCAGCACGCCCACGGACACCACGAGCGTGATGACCGGCTTGGACAGCGCGGGACGCAGCAGCGCGGGCCACATCCGGGACTCGCCGGAGCGCATGGTCAGCCGCCACAGGAAGGGCACCTTCGGCTTGTCGACCCAGCGGCCGAGCTTGCCGAGCAGGGCGGGCAGCACGGTCAGCGAGGCCAGGACAGCGACCGCGACGACGATGATGGAGCCGGTGGCCAGGGACGCGAAGGTCGCCTCTTTGGCCAGGTAGAGGCCGGCCATCGCCACGATCACGGTGGTGCCGGAGACCACGACGGTGTGCCCGGAGGTCTCCGCGGCGATCTCGATCGCGTCGACGTGGGACTTCCCGGCGCGGCGTTCCTCGCGTTCGCGCTTGAGGTAGAAGAGCGAGTAGTCCACGCCCACGGCCATGCCCATGAGCAGGATGACGTTGCTGACGGCGCTGGTCTCGGGCAGCACGTGGGAGGCGAGCGTGGACAGCCCGATGGCGGCGCCGACGCAGGACAGCGCGAGCACCACGGGAACGCCGGCCGCGATGATCGCGCCGAAGACGACGAGCAGGATCAGCAGGGTCAGCGGCAGGCTGATCAGTTCGGCCTTCTGGAAGTCCTCGCCGAGGGTCTCCGACAGCCCCTTGGCCGTCGAGCCGGTGCCCACCTCGTCGACCCGAAGGCCTTCGTGGGCGTTCTGGACCGCCGCGCTTGCGTCGAGCAGCGGCTGGACCCGCCGGTCGGCGTTCTCCGTGTCGCCCTTCATGGTGACCGGCACCAGCAGCGCCTTGCCGTTCGGCGAGGCGACCGGCTCACCGACGCTCTCCACCCCGGAGAGCGCCTTCATCCGCTTGACGACGTCCGCCGCCGCGGCTCGACCGGCCCGGTCCAGCTTCCCGCCGTCCTCGGCGGTGATCAGCACGTTCTCCTCGGCCTTCTCGGGGAAGTCGCCGGAGTGCACGATCTTGCCGGCGCGGCCCGACTCGCGGACCCCCGACTCCTCGTCGCTGATCGCGTTCGTACCCGCCACTCCGCCCAGGAAGAGGCACGCGGCGACGAACACGACCCACAGACCGATGGCGGACCACGGATGGGTGGCGCTCCATCGCGCAATCCGTACCGTTGCCGGTTTCTTTCGCACCTTGCTTCCCCCGTTGCTGCAGGCCCGGCCCAGGAAGCCGGTCGGATCTCGATGGGGAAAACGCTAGGTCCGCCGACATGCGTGCGGATACGAGGTAAACCGTCATGGCGGCCGTTGCTTTCCGCAGGCTCAACATGCGGAAAACCACAGGTGCGACCCTACGGAAAACCGCAGCGAGAAACCTGCGGAAAACCGTACCGCCCTGGGGAAACCAGGAAAACCCGGGCCCGTTACGTTCGGAGTGCGAATCACCGGCACCCGCAAAGGGCCGTGTACTAGCTTCCGGGTTGGAATATTCGCCGATCGCGGAGTGTAGCTCGTCGAATTAAAGGTGTACATTCCTTGGCAATTAGTTGCCGAGGTGCGACAAAACTCGAGGGGCGAAAATGGCCCGACGACGCTCTGAACCCGTATTCGCTCCAGTGACGACCCGGTGACGACAACGACGTGCCGGGCGGCAGGATCTCCGCTGCCCGGCACGTCGTTGTCGTCACGACTCCAGATACCGCAGTACGGCCAGGATCCGGCGGTTGTAGCCCGCGGCGTGGGCGAGTTCGAGCTTGTCGAAGATCGCGTTGAGGTTCTTCTCGACCGTGCTCATGGAGATGTGCAGCTTCTCCGAGATGGCCGCGTTGGTGTGCCCCTGGGCCAGCGTCTCCAGGACGCTGCGCTCGCGGGGGGTCAGCCGGGCCAGCGGGTCGCTGTGCGTCGTACGGATCACCAACTGCCTTACGACCTCCGGGTCGATGGCGGCGCCACCCGCCTGAATCCGCTCCAGCGCGTCGAGGAACTCCTCCACCTGTGCGACCCGGTCCTTGAGCAGATAGCCGACCCGCTCCGCGTTCGAGGTCAGCAGCTGTGCCGCGTAGTTGCGCTCTATGTGCTGGGACAGCACCAGGACCCCGACGCCGGGCCACCGCTTGCGGATCTCCAGTGCGGCCCGCAGCCCCTCGTCCGTGTGAGTGGGGGGCATCCGGATGTCCACGACGACCATGTCCGGCTGCTGGGCCTCCACTTCCCGCAGCAGGGCGACGGCGTCTCCCACCGAGGCGAGGACCTCGTGCCCCTCCTCGGTGAGCAGCCGGACCAGCCCCTCTCGCAGCAGGGTCGAGTCCTCGGCCAGCATTACGCGCACGGCAACTCCGCGGTGATCGTGGTGGGCCCCCCGGAGGGGCTGTGGACGTGCAGCCGGCCGTCCAGCGCGCCGACCCGGCTGTGCAGGCCGGTCAGTCCGCTGCCCGCCGGATTCGCGCCGCCGACGCCGTTGTCCTCGACCCGGACGACGAGGACGGGGCCGTACGCGCGGACGCTCACGAGGATCTCCGTGGCGGCCGAGTGCTTGGCCGCGTTGGTCACGGCCTCCGACACGACGAAGTACGCGGCGGTCTCGACTGCGGCGGGCAACGGCTCGGCGAGGCCGTAGTCCATCCGGATGGGGATGCTGCACCGCTCGGACACGCCGGCGAGCGCCTCCTGAAGCCCCAGGTTGTCCAGCGCCGTCGGATAGGCCCGCCAGGCCACTTCCCGCAGTTCGGTCAGCATCTCCTGCGACTCCCGGTGGGCCTGCTCCAGCAGGCTGTCCGCCTGTTCGGGCGTACGGCCCCGGCGGACGCGTCCGAGGAGCATGGCCAGCGCCACCAGACGCTGCTGCACCCCGTCGTGCAGGTCCCGCTCGATACGCCGGCGTTCGGTGTCCACGGCCTGGAGCACCGCCGCCCGGCTGGTGGCCAGTTCGTCGATGCGCCGCTGCATCAGCTCGCGTTCCGACGGACCGAAGCTCTCGCGGGCCAGACGCGCGTCGAGCGCCTCCAGCGACACCAGGCCCTGTACGTCCAGGAAGAGCAGCACCCCGCCGAGCAGCCCCTGGGTGAGCAGCTCCCGCCAGCCGAGCGTGCCCCGCGCAAGGCTCGCGACGAGCAGCCCCGCCAGGACGATGCCGAAGCCGAGCAGGCCGACCACGATGCCGGTGACCAGACCGGCGTAGGTGCGGGTGGCGAGGTAGCGCAGGATCCGGTGGTCGGGAACGGGGCGGTCGGGGAAGCGGTCCCCGAAGAAGACCGAGCGGCGCCGGCGTTCGAGTCCCGTCAGCCGTCGGGCCCCGGCGATCAGGGCGACGAGGGCGTGTCGTCGGGTGCGCGGCCACAGCAGAAGGGGGCCGAGGAGGGTGCCGACGACCGCGAAGTACAGCAGTCCGCATAAGGCGGTCAGACAGCCGAGCAGGATGCCGGCGGCCCGTCGCGGCAACGCCGGAGGCTCACCTCCCGGTTGCGCGGGTCCGAGCGCCGTCGGGAGGGGCCGGGTGGTGAAGTCCGCCGAGTCCCCCTGCACGGTCGCCGAGACTAGTCGGGCGGCGCAGCCGGGGCAAGATCGTTCGATCGGGGTGAGAGGGGGACTGGTCACGACGTACGGCGATGCTGGGCGGAGCCGCGGGAGCGCACGCGGACCACGATGTAGAGGACGAGGGCCGCCGCGACCAGGACGAGGACGACCTTGCTGATGACCCCGACGTAGGTCTCGACGAGGTCCCACTGATCGCCGAGCCAGTAGCCGGCCAGCACGAGCACGGAGTTCCAGATCAGGCTGCCCAGGGTGGTGAGCAGCAGGAAGATCGACATCGGCATGCGTTCCAGGCCGGCCGGAACGGAGATGAGACTGCGGAAGATCGGCACCATACGGCCGAAGAAGACGGCCTTGGTGCCGTGCTTGGCGAACCACTCCTCCGTCCGCTCCAGGTCGGACGTCTTGACCAGCGGCAGCCTGGCCCAGATCGCGTGCATACGCTCTCGTCCGAACAGCATGCCGATCCAGTAGAGGACCGCGGCGCCGACCACCGAGCCGAGTGTGGTCCAGAACAGCGCCGAGAACAGGCTGATGACGCCCTGTCCGGCCGCGAAGCCGGTCAGGGGGAGGATCACCTCGCTGGGCAGCGGTGGGAAGAGGTTCTCCAGGGCGATGGCGAAGCCCGCGCCGGGGCCGCCCATGGTGTCCACGAGGTCGGCTGCCCAGCCCGCGATACCGCTGGCGGGCTTCTGGGCCAGAGCCAGGGTCATGAGGTCCATTCGAAATCTCCAGGCTGCGGGGGCGGTCGCCGCGGGCAGATGCCGCGATCCATTGACCACGCTAGAAACCGCTGATCAGCGCCGGTATGAGGATTGCCGTCGAACTTATGCGGTTCTCCGCACTCTCCACCCTGCGGTTTTCCGCAGGGTGGAGAGTGCGCGTGCAACCCGGCCGTCGAGGCGGCGGCAACGACCGTGGCACGTTCCTGCGGCCGGACATCAGGAATAGGGGGCTCGCACTGGCAGCAAAGTGCCAGCGGCCGGATTTCGTTGGCTCTTGAATTCCGACGTGGTTGGCCTCGGCTCACCGGCCGTCAAGTTCCTTGAAAAGCAGGGGTGCTTGGCGCTCCGCTATGCCGAATTCAGTGCACAACACTGACAGGAGGCGGAGAACATGGGCGGCCTCGTCATCGGGCGCCGCGGTCGCCACGGCCGGCGCGTGAACAACCTCCTGCTACTGACACCGGACGAGGTTCGTGCCGTCGAGTCGTGACGTCAGGACGGGGTGACCGGGCCCTCGCCGTCGAGTTCGGCGAAGTGGTCGAACTCGCCGGCCATGACGCCCTTGGTGAAGGCGTCCCATTTCGTCATGGTCGTCGTCACGACGTTCTCGGGGTCACTGGTCTCCCGGAGATAGACCAGATCGTCCGGCCCGTACGCCACCTCGATCCAGGGGCCGGGGCCCTCCTCGCCCTCGGGCGCGGCGCGGATCCAGGTGAGGTCAGTGGGGATGTCAGCCATGGAAGCGGTTCTCCTTGAGGGCGCGTACGAGGGATGCCCGGGCGGCGGGTGTGGTGTGGAGTATCGCCCCGGTGGGGTCGCTGTTTTCGGTGAGTCTGACCGTGCTGTGTATCCGGCTGAGCGTGTGGGACACCAACCCGCACATCCCCGCCCCCTTCCAGTGGAGCGCCGAGGCGCCGGCGGAACTGGCCGAACGCCAGCAAGGGCTGTACCTCGTCGCCCTCTACGCGGAGAGCTGGGGCGCCTACTCCATGCGCGGCGGGACGCCCGGGCAGGACGGGAAGCTGCTCCGGGTGGAGTGCACGACCAAGCGGCAGGAGCGGGCCCAGGACGAGTGAGACGTCTACGCCGCGTACGCGTCCAGCCAGGACGGGAACTCCGTCAGCGACGACAGGACAACATCCGCGCCCGACGCCCGGAGCTCCTCCGCGTCGCACGGGCCCGTCGTGACCCCGACCGACAGGGCATCGGCGGTACGGGCACCGCGCACGTCCCCGGTGTGGTCGCCGACGTACACCTGCGCGCCGTGCTCGCGCAGCGCATCCCCCTTGCGCTCCGCCCACAGGCTGCCTATGACCTCGTCGGGTTCGATTCCCAGGTGTGCCAGGTGGAGCCTGGCGTTCGGCGTGTGCTTCGCGGTGACGACGATCGTCCGGCCGCCCCGCGCGCGGATCGCTTCGACGGATTCCCGGGCGCCGGGCAGGGCGGGGCTCGGCGTGATCGCGTACGCGGGATAGATCTCCCGGTATCGGTCGGCCGCGGCGGCCACGGCGTGCGCCGGGTACCAGTTCGCGAGCTCGTGCTCCACGGGCGGTCCGAGCCTGCCGACGACCAGGTCGAGATCGATCGGCGTCCCCGTCTCGGCGGACAGCGCCCGGTAGGTGGCCTTGATGCCAGGCCGGGAGTCGATGAGCGTCATATCGAGGTCGAAACCGACCGTCAGGGGGTGCGGAGCCATGCTGCTCATTGTGCCGAGGGCACGGCCTCCTTCCGCCCCTCGGTACCCCTCGGCCCTGCGGACCCCTCCCGCCCCTCGGACTCGGGCCCCGGTCCGGGGTGACCGGTTCCGTCCTCAATCGCCGGACGGGCTTGAGTGTGCTGCCCAGCAACGGGGCGGGCCCGCGTCCACCCCACCCCGGGTCCGGGGCGGGAGGTTCCGTCCTCAATCGCCGGACGGGCTTGAGTGTGCTGCCCAGCAACGGGGCGGGTCCGCGTCCGCCCCACCCCGGGTTCGGGGTGACCGGTTCCGTCCTCAAGCGCCGGACGGGCTTGGGATGCGCTGCCCGGCAACGGGGGTGCCGCCGCGTTGTCCGGTGGTGGGGTGGGTGGGGCCCTTCCGGGGCGTCTCCTCGGGACTGGCGCGGAAGCCGGCAACGCGGACGAACCCGGCACGTACGCCAGCCCCTGCGGGGACTCCCCTGCACGGCCCCACCCGCGCATCACCCGCGCATCACCCGCGCCCGCGACCCGGCGGTCGTGACAAAAGAGGCGCACCGGGCCGCGGACGCGCGACGGCCGGTCCGGGGCCGTGCAGG